>VGDN01000009.1 GCA_016869695.1 Alphaproteobacteria bacterium | reverse complement strand
GGACAGCGGCACTTTGATACCGGGACATGGTGGGGTGCTTGATCGTCTAGATGGCATGATGCTTGTTGCGCCAGTGGTTTTATTTTTGATCACAGCTTTTCCTGCCCGATTCGGATTCTAATGAAATCGCAACGTCAGCTCCAAATCGGTGAAAATATCAAGCGCGTGATGGCAGAGATTTTTTTACGTGAAGACATCTCAACTGAGTCGGGCAGTTTGATTACAGTGCTAGAGGTTGATGTTAGTCCCGATGCCAAAAACGCAAAAATCTTCATCGATATTTTTGGTAACGAAAAAATGCATGAGGAGATCACAAAAAAACTAAACGAAGCGACGCCACATCTTCGTTACCAACTTGCCAAAAAAGTTACTTTACGGGTGATGCCGGAGATTGTGTTTGTGCTTGATAAAACCGAGGAGAGGGCGGGTAATCTTGAAGCTCTGATTACTAAAGAGGGTAACCGATACAAGCCGTGAAGAAACTAATCATCCTCGGATCAACCGGATCGATTGGAAAAAACGCCGTCGAAATCATCAAAAATAATCCAGAAGAATTTTCTGTTGTGGCGCTGGTTGCGAGGAGTGATGTAAAAACATTAGTATCTCAAGCCTTGTTGCTCAAGCCTTCCTGTGTTGTGATCGAAGATGAGAGTTATTTTCCAGAACTTAAGTCGTCATTAAAAGATTTAAAAAAATGCCGAGTGATGTCTGGGCGAGAAGCGGTGCTGGAAGTGGCGAAGATGAAGTGCGACTTAGTGATCTCGGCGATTGTTGGCGCGGCAGGAATGTTACCGACTCTTGCAGCTCTTGAAGCAGGATTAGATGTGGCTTTGGCGAATAAAGAATCTCTCGTTTGTGCCGGTGAGTTCTTGCTGGCGGCGGCGCACAAATCTGGCGCAAAAATTCTTCCCGTTGATTCCGAGCATAACGCCATTTTTCAGATTTTTGAGCAGCAGAATCTTGCTTTGATTGAAGCAATCACCCTTACAGCCTCAGGCGGTCCTTTTTTCAACTCAAAAAAAGATCCAAAAGAAATTTCGGTGGCGGAAGCCTTAAAACATCCAAACTGGCAGATGGGTGCAAAGGTTTCGATCGACTCGGCGACCATGATGAATAAGGGCTTGGAGATGATTGAAGCCTTCCATCTTTTTCCGGTAAAGAAAGAGCAGATTAAAATTCTTGTGCATCCACAGTCGATTGTGCATGGCTTGGTTGATTATAAGGATGGCTCAACTCTAGCGATGCTAAGCAGGCCAGATATGAAGGTACCAATTTCTTACGCACTAGCTTTTCCGAAGAGGATGGAGATCAAACATCCGAAACTTGATCTCGCCAAGCTCGGCAAACTAGATTTTTTTGTGGTTGATGAAAAGAAATTTCCGGCAGTAAAGATTTGCCGCGAG
The DNA here is from genome assembly GCA_016869695.1 of Alphaproteobacteria bacterium. Taxonomy (GTDB): domain Bacteria; phylum Pseudomonadota; class Alphaproteobacteria; order Rickettsiales; family UBA1997; genus UBA2645. The sequence continues at coordinate 12,461 of VGDN01000009.1, read as the reverse complement.
GCTTTGGAAGCGGATGGATCATTGCCAACCGTGCTTAATGCGGCAAATGAAATCGCAGTGGAAAAATTTCTACGCGGTGAGATTTCCTTCGACCAAATCACTTACATCACTGTCAAAACTTTAGACAGGCTTCCTTGGCAAAAATTAAGTTCGGTTGAAGAGGTTCTGGAGCTTGACCGCCTCGCAAGGGGGGTGGCGTGTCAAATCAAAAATTTATCCCCCTAAAACTCCCAAAGTGGGACTTGGCAAGAATCTAAAATCCTATGAAACTCCTCAACTCTGTCTTCCGCATTATTCGTGGCATCATTCTTATCCTACTTCTAACTTGTCTGGTGATTTTTTTGGTGAACAACCGAGGGGGGATTTTGATTAATCTACATCCGCTGCCGTTTGAGGTTCAGACTAGAGTTTTTGTGGTGATCATCATGTCCTTTGTGGTCGGTTTAGCTTTAGGGATTTTGGCTTGTTCGCCGAGTCTGATTCAGAATTTTTTCCGCAAAATATCTGACTCTTACAAAATCAAAAAACTCGAAAAACAGATGAAGTCTAACTAGTAGTTTAAGCAAGAAGCCTAGAGCCAAGCTGATTCGAACCAAGATGATTCTTGCCCCGTGGCAGGAATCTTTTTTAAGATATGAACATAATTGAACTCTCAATCAAACGTCCCGTCTTCATCACCAGTGTGATGTTAACCATCATCGCCACAGGCTTGATCTGCTTTCGCAACATCGCTGTCGATCTTTTTCCCGATATTAACATCCCAATCATCTTCATTTCCACAACCTACAAAGGCGCGTCGCCAGCCGAGATCGAGATGCTAGTTTCCAAGCCGATTGAGGATAGGATTTCTACAGTTTCCGGCATCAAGCGCCTCTCATCACGCAGCCTGAAGGACACTAGCCAAATCATCGTTACGCTCTTCTCGGGAGTGGATATTAAATATGCTGAGCAACAGATTCGCGACAAGATCAACCAAGTGCGCGGTGTCCTTCCTGACGATATAGAGGAGCCGGTGATTCGGCGGATCGATCCCTCCGATCAGCCAGTCATAACTTTTGCGCTTACCGCCAATCTTTCGGAAGCGCAGCTTTTTGACTTGGCCGATAGTTACATTCGTCCTAGAGTAGAGCAGGTGCAGAATGTTGGGATGGTGGAGATTCTTGGCGCAAGAAAGCGCGAGATTCATGTTTTACTCGATCAGAAAAAGCTCATCGATCGCCAGATTTCGCTGTCGCAAGCAAGCGTCCAACTCGCTAAATCCGGAAAAAATGTTTCGATTGGCAGGATGAATGAAGGCGAGCGCGAGCAGATTTTCCGCAGCGCCAGCGAGTTTAACGACATCGATCAAATCAAAAACACTATCATAAGTTTTTATGGGAATGAAGTGCCAACAAGGATCTCGGATCTCGGCGAAGTTGTTGACACACTTACAGATGAAAAGTCGCGTGCTTTCATAAATGGTAAGAAGTCGCTATTCATCAACGTTTATCGCCAATCCGACGCGAATATCATCAAGGTGGTGGATGGCGTGAAGGCGCAGATCAAAAAGATGGAGGGCAGTTTTTCGAGCGTGGATGGCAAGCCTGAGATCATGATCTTCAAAGACGCCAGCAAATACATCCTCAACAACATCAAAGACATCTACAAGACGATTACCATCGCGATCATCCTAACTGTTTTGACGGTTTTTTTCTTCCTCGCCAACTCGCGCGCGACCCTGATTACCACGATCTCGCTGCCGATTTCACTTATCGGATCTTTCATCTTGCTCTATGTTGCTGGTTTTTCGATCAACGTGATTTCGTTACTCGCTCTAAGCTTAGCGGTTGGTTTGTTAGTTGATGACGCGATCGTCGTCGTTGAAAATATTTATCGCAAAATCGATCACGGCATCGCACCAAAAGAAGCGGCTGTGGCGGCATCAAAAGAGATTATGATGGCGGTGGTGGCGATTAGTGCGGTGGTGATCTCGGTCTTCACACCGCTCTCCTTTATGGGCGGGATTGTTGGTCAGTATCTAAAGCAGTTTGGGCTAACGATTTCTTTCGCGATGCTGATCAGCCTGTTCGTTGCCATCTCAATCATTCCAATGCTTTGTGCCTATCTGTCGGGAAAAAGATCGCATCACTTAAACCAATCAAAACTGTTAAAGAAATTCGACGAATTTCAAAGATTTTTGGAAGTGAAGTATGAAAAAATCATCCGCTTTTCGATAGCTAATCCAAAAAAGATTCTGCTCGCAACCCTTGCGTTTCTGGTCTTAAGCATCATCACCTTTAAGTTCGTTCCTAAAACTTTTTTAGCTGACAACAACAACGGGGAGCTGTCGATAACGCTTGAGCTATCTGCTGATATGAGCTTGGACACAACAACAAAAGCCATGCTTGCCATCGAGCAAATCATCCGCGCCAATCCGGAGGTGGAACTCTCTGCTAGCACATCTGGAAGTGGATCATCGCAATCAAATCGCGGAGAGATTTATATCAAACTCAAGCCAGGAGAGATCAGAAAAATCACTACTACCGCCTTTAAAGATAAGCTACGTACGCAGCTTAAAGATTTCGCTTACGCCAATCCGATCATAAAAGATTACGACCCTTCTGGCGTTTCGTACGGTCAGCCTTTCAATCTGTTGTTGATTTCAACTAATCAGAATGCTCTTAACGACTATGCCGCCAAGGTTCTTGCGGAGCTAAAAAAAGATTCGCGACTTAAAGATGTCGACATCAGCAACAAGGCGACACGCAACGAATTCCGAGTGCGCGTGAAGGATGAGGCGGCGGAAAAATATGGTGTAAATCCACAGGTTCTTGGTGATGAGTTGCGCGGTTATGTCGAAGGTTACACGCCGACCAAGCTGCGTCAAAATGATTTGGAATATGATGTGCGCCTGCGTCTGAAGCCAGAGCAGCGCCACCTCCGCGAGAATTTTGGTAAGACTTACATACCAAATATCAACCAACGCATGATCAAACTTTCTGATGTAGCGCAGCCACAGGAAGGGCTGGAGAGTGCAGTAATCACGAGGATGGATCGTGGTCGTTACATTCAGCTTAACGCCAGCATGAATAGTGGTGCGGGACTCGGCGATGTGATGAGCGATGTGGAAGCGAAGTTTCGTGGAACCAGTGAAATCACGATGCCAAGCGACATTCGCTACATTTTTGTTGGCGATTCGGAAAATATGCAGGACATGCAAAGCTCGATGTTGACAGCGATTTTCGCCGCGATTCTATTCATTTATCTTATTTTGACGAGTCTTTACGAATCCTTCATAATCCCCTTCACGATTTTGTTGGCACTTCCTCTCGCCTTGTGTGGTGCGTCTTATTCGCTTTTCATATGTCATGAGTCGGTGAATATTTTTGCGATGCTGGGGATTTTTATGTTGATCTCAATTTCTGGCAAAAACTCGATTCTCTTAATCGACTTCACCAATCATCTAATCGAGCAAGGCAAGTCGCGCAGCGAGGCTTTGATTGAGGCCGGGAAGATGCGTCTGCGTCCGATTTTGATGACATCTTTCGCTTTGATCTTTGGCACTTTGCCGGTGGCAATCGGCGTGAGCGAGACCGGCCCACAAAGGACGGCGATGGGTGTAGCGATCATTGGCGGATTAATCTCTTCCACGATCTTAACTTTGGTTGTGGTACCAGCGGTGTTTAGCTATATCGATCGCTTTAGAATATGGGCGAAGAATCGACTTAGTTGGTTGGTGTCCTAGGTGCCACAATGTTTGTTGATTTTGATGTTGTGGTTAATAGGTAATCCCGCTTTTATAGGGGTTATGAGGCCTTGCGCAGATCGAGTTTTGGCAACTTTTATTCTAACCTAACTGTACAAATTTTAACTATGAAAAAATCAGAAATTGACGGTAATCATCTCCGGGCAAGTGGTTTTAAAAAAACCACCGATCTGATTTTAACCAAAAGCAAAAGCGCAAAAGCAGTGCTAGCTGTCACTCTCTAAACCGTGTCCAAACTATCATTCTCTCACCTTCTTGATTCTAACCAAATCAAAGAGGAGGACATTTTATTACTTACCGAACTTGCTGAGAAATATCGATTGAGCGGATCTGATTTTAGTTGCCGAAACAAGATCGCCGCTACGTTATTTTTTGAACCAAGCACTCGAACAAGAATGTCGTTTGAGTCAGCAATGCTAAGGCTTGGTGGTCAGGTCATCACTCTTGAAAATGGCGAAACTTCTTCAGCAAAAAAAGGAGAGAGTTTGTCGGATATGGGGCGAGTTGTTAGTAACTATGCCGATGTGATTGTGATGCGTCATCCCGAGTCGGGTTCGGTTGCGAAGCTAGCGGAATACGCAACTGTTCCTGTGATTAATGCGGGAGACGGCGCAAATCAGCATCCAACACAATCATTGGTCGATCTTTACACAATTTTCTGCGAGAAGGGCAGGTTAGATAATCTAAGGATTGGTGTTGTCGGTGATCTAAAACATGGGCGCGCTGTTCATTCGATGTTGTCGCTGATGACGCGTTACAAAAATAATCATTTTACCCTGATATCCCACCCCTCTCTTGTTTTGGAAGAGAAGCTCACAGGTGAGTTTGTTGCAACGGATGACCTACAATCGACAATTAAGGATCTCGATATTCTTTACGTAACTCGTGTCCAACAAGAACGCTTTAATGATAAGGCTGAATATGAGCGCGTAAAAAATCTTTACCGAATCGATGAAAATGTTCTTGCTAGTGCCAAGAAGGATTTGGTGTTAATGCACCCACTGCCGCGTACTAACGAGATTGATGAGAGGGTGGATTTCTTGCCGCAGGTTAAATATTTCGCGCAAGCCAACTATGCTGTATACATCCGCATGGCTTTACTCTCGCTCTTATAAAAGAAACAGCTCCGTAGTTTAAAAGGAAGATCGCAAAAACTCGCTCAACGCTGTCATAAACCACAATTTCCTACAAATTCAGACAAAATTCCTTCTTAGAAGAACAAAATGGTGGTCTGGGTTTTGAGGGTCGTTATATATGCTTAGGAATAAAACATCCTCTTGACCGTCAAAATCCAAACCTAAACTTGCGCGAACCTCGATCAAACCGCATCACTTTCCTTTTACTGGACACTGTTAGCTAATTATTTCTTCCAGGATTTTTCGTAAATTTTTGCTCATTTTTTTGAAAAATTTTTGCAGTATTTTTCAAAAAAAAGTTGCAAAGAATTAACAAAAATCATGGAGGAAATAATTAGCTAACAGCGTCAAAAGCTCCCCCCAACAAATTGATATAAAGTTGTCCTATCTCGCTCAACTAGACCAATTTAGGCGCAGCTTCTTGTCACATTTTTACGCAAATGAATAACGCAAAAACTTCCTCTTTCATTTTTGAAATGATCAAAAATCACGACATTAAATTTATTGATTTTCGTTTTTCTGATTATACCGGAAAATGGTTACATATTTCTTACTGCGCAGATCAGGTTGGTGAGGATGAATTAGTTAAAGGTGTTGCTTTCGATGGCTCTTCAGTACCAGCTTGGAAAGAAATTAACGAATCAGATATGTTGATGATTCCACATCTTGATTCTGCTTTTGTTGATCCATTCGCAACCAATCCGACTCTAGTTTTAATCTGTGACATAATCGAGCCAACAACAGGCGAGGGATATGCTCGCGATCCACGTTTCACTGCAAAAAAAGCTGAAGAATATTTGCAAAAAAGTGGAATTGGCGATGTTGCTTACTTCGGTCCAGAACCAGAATTTTTTATCTTTGATGATGTTCGTTTTGAAAACAGAACTTACGGAAACTCTGTTTCAATCGATTCAGAAGAAGCTCCACACAACACAGGCAAAATTGTTGAAGGCGGAAATCTAGGTCGTCGTTCACAACTTAAAGGCGCTTATTTTGATGTTGCTCCACTTGATACTGCGCAAGATCTTCGCTGCGAAATGTCAGAAGTTCTTCGTCAAGTTGGAATCACTCCAGTTCTTCACCATCATGAAGTTGCCAATTCACAATCTGAAATCGGTTTCAAATACAGCACTTTAACTGCAACTGGCGATAACGTACAAAAAGCTAAGTACGTGATTCACAATGTTTGCCAAGCTTACGGTAAAACTGCGACTTTCATGCCAAAGCCAATCTACGGCGATAACGGTTCAGGAATGCACGTTCATCAATCAATTTGGAAAGCTGGTAAAAATCTTTTTGTCGGCAAAGAGCACGCAGGATTGTCTGAACTCGCTTTGTATTACATCGGTGGAATCATCAAACACGCGAAAGCAATCAACGCATTTTCGAATGCAACAACTAACAGCTACAAACGCTTAGTTCCTGGTTTCGAAGCTCCGGTTCTTTTGGCTTACTCGCCGAAAAATCGTTCTGCATCAATTCGTATTCCAAACGTTACTAACGAAAATGCTCGTCGTATCGAAACTCGTTTCCCTGATCCAGCTTCAAATCCTTACCTAACTTTCGCTGCTTTGTTGATGGCTGGTCTTGATGGAATCAAAAACAAAATCCATCCGGGAGAGCCGAAAAACAAAGATCTTTATCACCTTCCAGAAAAAGAATTAAAAAAGATTCCGACTGTTTCGCGTTCACTTCGCGACGCTTTAAATGCTTTGGATAAAGATCGCGAATTCTTGCTTGCTGGTGGAGTTTTCACTGACGAGCAAATCGATGCTTACATTGTACTCAAAATGAAAGAAGTTGAGCGCTACGAACAAGTTCCGCACCCAGTGGAATTTGAGATGTATTATAATGGATAGAACCCCGTTCCAACCAAAGTACTAACCATATGGTGTAGGTGCTTGTCCTACCGCTTTGGTGATGTTAATGATTTTGTGTCTTGCCCTGTTTTATGCCGGGCATTGACGCCAGTCAGCACGAGGAAGGTGGTTACAGCGCCCAGTATGTCATCCTTGATTGCCATAGAAAATCAAGGATCTCAGGAGTCTGCGTTGCAAGAGATCCTTGAGTCACTTTGCGATTCAAGGATGACGACTTTTAATGACCAAACTACTAAACGTTAAGTCTGTCATGAAACTAAAATCTAACAAAAACCTAAACACTGTCCTCTGCTTCGCAGATGGCAGTTTTTTTTTGGGCAAAGGAATTGGCAAAAAAGGTGAAACAATCGGCGAGATCTGTTTCAACACTTCAATTACCGGTTACCAAGAAATTTTAACTGATCCTTCTTACGCCGGACAAATCATCAATTTTACCTTCCCCCACATCGGCAACGTAGGCTGTAACAAGGATGACGCTGAAGCTGGGAAAGTTTTCGCTAAAGGTTTAGTAATTCGCGAAGACATCACTCCTGATTCAAATTTCCGTAGCGAAGGTTCACTAAATGCTTGGTTAATAAAAAATAAATTGACCGGAATTTGCGGTGTAGACACGCGCGCAATCACGCGTCACATCAGAGAAGAAGGTGCGGGAAATGTGATCATTGCTTTCGTTCCCGAAGGAAAAGAAATCGACACAAACAAGCTCGCAGCAAAAATTAAAAACCTTCCAGACTTAGACGGGGCAGAGCTTTGCAGTACAGTTTCAACTAAAAAATCTTATTCGTGGAAAACAAAAACTATTCCACTGGCTAAAATCGAAAAAGATAAATTTAGCCACAAATACCGCGTCGCGGTGATGGATTTCGGCGTGAAAGAAAACATTCTAAATTGCCTCGTTGATCACGGTTTCAACATCTGCACTTTCCCGGCGAAAACTTCTTTTGAAGAAATCATGAAGTTCAAACCAGACGGCGTTTTCTTGTCGAATGGCCCAGGAGATCCGGGCGCGACTGGAAAATATGCAGTGCCGGTAATCAAAAAATTAATCGAAAAGAAAATCCCAATTTTTGGAATCTGCATGGGTCACCAGCTCTTGTCTCTCGCGGCTGGATTGAAAACTATTAAAATGTTCCAAGGCCATCGCGGCGCGAATCATCCGGTGAAAAATTTGCAAACCGGTGTGGTTGAAATCACCAGCCAAAATCACGGTTTCTGCGTTTCCGAAAATAAAAATCTGAAAAATATCGAAGTGACTCACCTCTCACTTTTTGATAATACAATCGAAGGAATTCGTCTCAAAAACGCGCCGGCATTTTCTGTACAATATCACCCGGAAAGCTCTCCGGGGCCGCACGACAGTAGATATCTATTCAAGCAATTCATCGAACTAATCAACAATGCCAAAAATTAACGTTAAATCAATTCTAGTAATCGGCTCTGGCCCAATTGTGATTGGTCAGGCTTGCGAGTTTGATTATTCAGGAACGCAAGCTTGCAAAGTTTTGCGTGAAGAGGGTTATCGCGTGATTCTTGTCAACTCGAATCCGGCGACAATCATGACCGATCAAAAGATGGCTGATGCTACTTACATTGAGCCGATCACTTCCGAAGCAGTTGAGAAAATTATTGCCAAAGAACGTCCAGAAGCACTTCTGCCAACAGTTGGTGGACAAACCGCATTAAACTGCGCTCTTGCTTTGTACAAAAATGGTGTGCTCAAAAAATACGGCGTGAAGATGCTTGGCGCCAATCCAGAAGCGATCGAAAAGGCGGAAGACAGAAGTAAATTCAACATCGCGATGGCAAAAATTGGCCTCGAAGTCGCAAAAAATACCGTTGTTGATTCAATGGAAGATGCGATGAAAGCGCTAAAAAAAGTTGGCTTGCCAGCGATCATCCGTCCTTCATTTACAATGGGTGGATCAGGTGGTGGCATCGCTAACACCGTTGAAGAATTTAAAGAAATCGTTGCTTACGGACTTGATCTTTCTCCAACTCACGAAGTGCTAATCGACGAGTCGCTGCTTGGTTGGAAAGAGTATGAAATGGAAGTGATTCGTGATCGTAAAGATAATGCGATCATCGTCTGCTCCATTGAAAATGTTGATCCGATGGGTGTGCATACAGGTGACTCAATCACTGTTGCTCCTGCTCTAACTTTGACCGACAAAGAATATCAAAAAATGCGCAACGCCTCAATCGCCGTGCTGCGCGAGATTGGTGTTGAGACTGGTGGTTCCAACGTACAGTTCGCCGTAAATCCAAAAGATGGCCGTTTAGTTGTAATTGAAATGAACCCACGCGTGTCGCGCTCTTCGGCACTTGCCTCAAAAGCAACTGGTTTCCCAATCGCCAAAGTTGCCGCGAAATTAGCGATTGGTTACACGCTTGACGAAATTCAAAATGACATCACCGAAGTTACTCCCGCTTCATTCGAGCCCACGATTGATTACGTCGTAACCAAAATTCCAAGATTCACTTTCGAAAAATTCAATGAATCAAAACCGACGCTTTCAAGTGCGATGCGTTCTGTCGGTGAAGCAATGGCGATTGGCCGCTCATTTGCTGAGTCGGTGCAGAAAGCTTTGTGTTCTTTAGAGATCGGTTTGACTGGTTTTAACGAGCCGGTGATTGAAGGAGTTTCGACTAAAAACACTTTGGCGCAAAATCAAAAAGCGATTAAAAAATCTTTGCCAGATCTAGCACCAGAGCGTTTGCTGCGTATTGGACAAGCGCTTCGTTACAAAATTTCTGTCGAAGAAATTTGCAAAATTACTAGCTTCGATCCGTGGTTTGTTCGCGAAATTAAAAAGATCATCGAAGCAGAGACTGTGCTGATCAAGAAGGGTTTGCCGAAAACTAAATTTGATCTTTTGCAATTCAAAAAACTCGGATTTTCTGACGAAAGAATTGCCGAATTAACGAAGAAAAAATCTCTCGAAGTTCGCAAGTTGCGCGAAAAATTAAATGTGCGCCCGGTCTTCAAAACAGTGGATACTTGCTCGGCGGAATTTCAGTCAGCAACGCCTTACATGTATTCTTGCTACGAAGGTGATGGTGTGACTGAACCACAATGTGAAGCTAATCCAACCAACAAGAAAAAAGTTGTGATTTTGGGCGGCGGTCCAAACCGAATCGGGCAGGGGATTGAGTTTGATTACGCTTGTGTGCACGCAGCATTGACGCTGTCGGAAGCCAAGTTCGAAACAATCATGATTAACTGTAATCCTGAAACTGTTTCAACTGACTACGATACCTCAGACCGCTTGTACTTTGAGCCGATGACACCTGAGCATGTGATTGAAATCATTCGTCGCGAACAAGAAAATGGAAAATTAATTGGCGTAATCGTGCAATTTGGAGGTCAAACTGCGCTTAAACTTGCGCGCCATTTAGACGCCGCAGGCATTCCAATCATTGGCACTGCTTACGATAAAATTGATCTCGCTGAAGATCGTGAGCGCTTCCAAAGACTTCTACAAAAAATTAATTTGGTGCAGCCAGAAAATACGATTTGTCACAAACTTTCTGAAATTGAAGGCGCGGTGAAAAAAGTTGGATACCCGGTGGTGATCCGCCCGAGTAATGTTCTAGGCGGTCGTGCGATGGAAATTATTTACAACAAAACGAGCCTCGAAAAATACATTAAGGTTCACGGAAAATTTATTTTAGACGGCCCGATTCTCGTTGATAAATTCTTAGAAGAAGCTGTTGAAATCGACGTCGACGCACTTTGTGACGGCAAAGATGTTTTTGTCGCTGGCATCATGCAGCACATTGAAGAAGCCGGAATTCACTCTGGCGATTCAGCTTGTTCACTGCCGCCTTATTCGCTTTCCAAAAAAATGATCGAAGAGATTAAAGCCGCGACAATCAAGCTTGCAAAGGCAATTGATGTTGTCGGTTTGATGAATATTCAATTCGCGGTTAAGGAAGAAAAACTCTACATTATTGAAGTAAATCCACGTGCATCAAGAACAGTTCCATTCGTTGCGAAAGCTACGGGCATCAACATCGCGCACATTGCGTCGCTTTTGATGGTTGGTCAAAAACTTTCTGATTTCAAATTGGAGAAAGCGAAAAATTACAGTAAAGATTACTTCGCGGTGAAAGAAGTTGTGCTTCCATTTGCGCGCTTCGCCAACGTGGATACCTTGCTCGGGCCGGAAATGAAATCGACTGGTGAAGTGATGGGAATCGACAAAACTTTCGAACTCGCTTTCTACAAATCACAACTTGCCGCGGGAAATAAATTTAGGATTTCCAAAGGTAACGCGCTGATTTCTGTAGAGCCGCAAAGCAAAAATTCTGATCTCGTTGAAATCGTGAAGAAATTTCAGAAGAAAGATTTTGGAATTTACGCAACTTCGGGGACTGCACAGTTCTTGACTGAAAGTGGAATCAAAAATGTTAAAACAGCTAGCAAAGAACAAGATGGCGGATATACTTTAATCGACTTAATCAAAGACAAAAAAATCGACGTAGTTATTAACACCAGCTTCGGTTCAGAATCAGCAATGCGCAGCTTTGGCATGCGTCGCGCAGCTTTGATGAATCGTGTTTTTTACATTACGACAATTTCGGCAGCGAAATGTTTCGCGGATTCGATTCAAAAATTAAAAGACGAAAAAGATTTTAACGTTTTTGCGATTCAAAAATTATGAAAAGACAAAACTCTGCTTTTACTATTTTCCAAACCGCTTTGGTATTGTGTCTTTTTGCCATTATGATCGGTGCGATTATTGCTATACAGATGATCGCAAGTAGTGCCGATGTTCGTGCAGTGATTGCGCAGATTGGAAAATATGATCAAGCGATAGGAGCTTTTTCTACGAAATATCAAGGATTACCCGGTGATGTGCGAAACACGATACAGCAAGGAATTAGCGAAGAAAATACTGATGGTGATGGTAACGGAATCATCACCAATCGTGATTTGGGAATAGCGCAAGCCAGTGGTGAGATTGTGAATTTTTGGAGGCATCTAAGTGCAACAAAGATGCTTGATGAAAATTACAATGGTGCAGAAAATGAGTTAGCACATTTTGGCAAAACTTTTCCCGTTAGTAAGCTTGGTGAATCAGCTGGTATCGTAGCTTTTGGTGCGAATGGGAAAAATTATTTCCAGATCGGATTTAAGTTCTCAAACATCGATCGTCTCTTCACCGGTAATCGCAGTATTTTGGCAAAAGATGCTCGTTTGCTCGATAAAAAAACCGATGATGCTGATCCTCTTAAAGGCAGAGTGGTAGCGGTTGGTGGGGACGTATTAAACTATCCGCCAAACAACAATTGTATCAAAGATGGTAGATACAATAAGGATAGAGAAACACCATTTTGTCAGCTGCGTATTGATATGAATAAGTGATGCAAAATCTTCGTGAGCATCTCACCGAACTTCGTCATCGCATAATTTTTTCGGTAATTTTTTTTCTTGTCGCTTTCGTCATATGCTATTTTTTCTCGCAGGAGATTTACAAATTTTTACTCAAGCCATTCGCAGAAATTTCTGCAGACCAACAAAATCGTAAACTGATCTACACCAGCCCAGCTGAGGCCTTTACGACCTATCTCAAACTTTCTTTTTCTTCGGCGATTTTTTTTTCGACACCAATTTTTCTTTCTGAAATTTATCTTTTTCTTGCTCCCGCTCTCTACAAAAATGAGAAAAAAAATATTTTACTGACGTTTTTTTTTGCA
>VGDN01000008.1 GCA_016869695.1 Alphaproteobacteria bacterium | reverse complement strand
CTACTGGCGGACGGAGGGGGATTCGAACCCCCGATATAGCTTTTCAACCATATATCGGTTTAGCAAACCGACGCCTTCAGCCTCTCGGCCATCCGTCCTTATTTAATCTTCAACCGGGCGGCTGAAGTCTTTTTATTTTGCGCTGCTAACGCAGTCGCGGGCAGCCTCTCGATCCTGGGTTTACTCACGTTTGCCCCCATCCATATTTGGAATATTTCGATTAACTCTCTCTAGGAGAATACTCGATTTCTGTGAGAAATTTGGTCTTAAAAAGAGTTCGGCAAGCTAGGAGAGGGATGATGTTCGTCAATGAAAAATATACGAAAACTCACGTTAAAAAAATCTGCATTGCCAAATATTTTTGGCAAAAATAGAAATTTTTTGAAATCAATATTTAGTATGGTTTCTCGTCTTTGACCACTAGATGTAGCTTAAATCGCCTCTAATTTTCCTTTTTCGAATGTCAAAAAAAACAACTAACAAAAGCGCAAAAACTTCTTCATCCAGAAACACAGAAGCAAAAAAAATCACCGTCACAACTGATAATAAAAATGACGACAAGCTCAGCAATTTCGGCAAGGCGGTTTTGAAAGATCGTTACCTTATGCCGGGCGAGTCTTACCAAGATTTGTTCGCGCGGGTTGTGTCTTACTACGCTGATGATCAAGCCCACGCGCAGCGCCTTTATCATTACGTCTCTAATCTTTGGTTCATGCCGGCGACGCCAGTATTGAGTAATGGCGGAACCGATCGTGGTTTGCCGATTTCTTGCTTCTTAAACGAATCAGCGGACTCGCTTAATGGCATTGTTGATTTGTGGAATGAGAATGTATGGTTGGCCTCAAGAGGCGGTGGGATCGGCAGCTATTGGGGTAATCTGCGTTCAATCGGCGAAACAGTGCGCGGTAATGGTAAAACTTCTGGCATCGTGCCGTTTATCAAAGTAATGGATTCGCAAACTTTGGCAATTTCACAAGGCAGCCTGCGTCGTGGCTCGGCAGCAGTTTATTTACCGATTCATCATCCTGAAATCGAGGAATTCATTGACATCAGAAGACCAACTGGCGGCGATCCAAATCGTCGTTCACTCAATCTACATCATGGAGTAGTGGTTACTGATGAGTTCATGCGCGCAGTTGAGAAGAACGGAGATTTTGAGCTGAAGAGCCCACATAGCGGCCAGGTGATTGAAACCGTTAAGGCACGCGCTTTGTGGATTAAACTGCTCAATGCTCGTGTTGAAACCGGCGAGCCTTACCTACTCTTCATCGACGCCGTTAATCGTGCGATTCCACAACAGCAAAGAAAACTTGGGCTACAAGTGAAGACCTCGAATCTATGCAGCGAAATCACGCTCCCAACCGGCATCGACCATCTTGGAAAAAATCGTACCGCCGTGTGCTGTCTGTCTTCACTTAATTTAGAATTTTATGACGAATGGAAGGATGACACACGCATCCTAGAGGATGTGATGCGCTTCCTCGACAATGTGTTACAGGATTTTATTGACAAAGCGCCGGACTCAATGGCGAAGGCAAAATATTCAGCTACTCGTGAGCGCTCTGTTGGTTTGGGCGTAATGGGCTTTCACTCTTTGTTACAAAGCAAAAATGTGCCAATCGAATCAGCGATGAGTAAGGTTTGGAACAAGAAGATTTTTCAGCACATCAAAGAGGGTGTTGATCGCGCTTCGAAGATTTTGGCGAAAGAGCGCGGAGCTTGTCCTGATGCGACCGAGGCTGGGATTGACGAAAGATTTTCCAATAAGCTTGCCATCGCTCCTACCGCTTCAATCTCAATCATCGCCAACAACTCCTCTCCAGGAATTGAGCCATTCGCGGCCAATTCTTTCACTCAAAAAACACTCACCGGATCATTCAATGTGCGGAATAAAAATCTGGTGCGACTCCTAGAATCAAAGGGCAAAAACACGGAAGATATTTGGTCATCAATCACGATTAATGAAGGCTCGGTGCAACATTTAGATTTCTTGGATGAGCATGAAAAACTCGTTTTCAAAACTGCGCAGGAGATTGACCAGCGTTGGATCATCGATCTCGCCGCTGAGCGTCAGGAATACATATGCCAAGCGCAGAGCTTGAATATTTTTGTGCCCGGAAATGTGTCGAAAAAATATTTACACGAGATTCATTTCCGTGCGTGGCAGAAGGGTTTAAAGAGTCTGTATTACTGCCGCTCCACCTCAGTTCAGCGTGCAGACAAAGTGTCTAACCGAACTGAAAAACATGAGCTAGAAGTATCAAATACTAACAACGGGGAGGAGTGTCTTGCATGCCAATAAGAATCCACCTAAAATCCCTACCTGCGATGGCCGTAAATGGTGGATTTCATTACTAACTTGAATGCTACGCATTTTTCTGCTGAAGCGGACGCGTCTCACCATTCCTCGCGTATGGGAAATACGCTGCGGTGCGGTGCTCTGGAATCCGCCATTTCGTTTTCGCTAGAATCAGCCGTTAAGGCTGATTCTTTTACGCTCAAACCATCGCAGCAAGATTTTAAGTAGGTTTTAATGCAAGAAAGTTCAAAAATTTTCGTTGCTGGTCATAAAGGAATGGTTGGTTCAGCAATTGTGCGCGAGCTAGAACAGCAAGGTTACACCAACATCGTAACCAAAACTCGCACTGAATTAGATTTAGTTAATCAAGCTGCAGTTGCCGAATTTTTCACTCGCGAAAAACCGGAATTTGTTTTCCTCGCCGCAGCAAAAGTTGGTGGCATCGAAGCAAACAGATCGCAGCTCGGTGCCTTTACTTACGAAAATTTACAGATTCAAAACAACATCATTCACAGCTCTTACGTGACTGGCGTTGCGCGTTTAATTTTTCTTGCCAGCTCCTGCATTTACCCACGCTTGGCGCCACAGCCAATCAAGGAGGAATATCTTCTAACTGGAGCACTTGAACCAACAAATTACGGCTACGCGATTGCCAAAATCGCCGGCGTAAAAATGTGCGAGGCTTACCGCACCCAGTATGGCTGTGACTTCGTGCCTTTGATGCCAACAAATCTTTACGGCATTAATGACAATTTTGATCTCACCAATTCTCACGTTTTGCCGGCACTGTTGCGGAAATTTCACGAAGCAAAAATTTCCGGACAAAAAACTGTAGAGGTCTGGGGCAGTGGTATACCTAAGCGCGAGCTACTTTATGTTGATGATTTGGCGGAAGCCTGTGTCTTCGCGATGACTAATCCAAACATCACCGAGCTTACAAATATCGGCACTGGTGAAGATGTGACCATTCGCGAATTAGCTGAAACCATAAAAAGAATTACCGGCTTTACTGGTGAGATTGTCTTCAATACAACCAAGCCTGACGGCACTCCGCGTAAAGTTCTCGATGTCTCCAAAATCAACTCAGCTGGTTGGAAAGCGAAGACGAAACTCGTGGATGGAATCAGAGAGACCTACGGCTGGTACTGCTCAAATCAAAAATCAAAAATCTATACCCATTCCACCTGAAGAAGCCGATTTCTTTCTTCGTCTTTTTGGTAAAAATTAATACTTCTCAAAGCCTTAGTAGGTCAGTCTACAAAGGCTTTGGGAAGCATTAATTTTTCCTCAAAAATCCTTCGAAATAAATCGGCTTCTTCAGGTGGAATGGGTATAAAATCAAAAATGTCCGACATCATCCCTTTCGACCAACGCGACGGCTTCATTTGGTACAATGGTGAATTTGTTGATTGGAAAAATGCCAAAGTTCACGTACTTAATCACGGCCTACACTACGCCTCTTGCGTGTTTGAAGGTGAGCGCATTTACAACAAAAATATCTTCAGAAGCCTCGATCACACCAAACGTCTACACGCTTCAGCGAATATTCTTGGATTCGATTTACCGTTCTCGATTGAAGAATTGGAAAAAGCCAAAAACGCAGCGGTTGCCAAAAATAACATAACCGATGGATACATGCGCGCGTTCGCTTGGCGCGGTTCTGAAAAAATGGCGATCTCGGCACAACAAAATAAAATTCACGTCGCAATCGCTTGCTGGCCGTGGCCTCCTTACTATTCCGAAGAAGCGCGTCGCGCTGGCTTGAAATTGAAATTCGCCAAATACAAACGCCCAGCTCCAGAAACCGCACCTTTCACCGCTAAGGCCGCCGGACTTTACATGATTTGCACAATCTCCAAACACGAAGCTGAACGCGAAGGTTATAACGATGCTTTGATGCTCGACTATCGTGGATATTTGGCCGAAGCCACTGGCGCGAATTTATTTTTGGTAATGAAAAATGGTGAACTGCACACGCCGCTGGCCGACGCATTTCTAAACGGAATTACCCGCCAAACTGTAATCGAACTTGCTAAAAAACGTGGGATTAAAGTTGTAGAGCGTCACATCAAACCAGAAGAGCTGGCTGACGCCGTTGATGCCTTCCTAACCGGCTCCGCCGCTGAAATCACGCGCATCGGATCGGTTGAGGATAAAATCAAATTCCCCGAAGCAAGTGAGATGACGTTGAACTTGATGAAGGATTACAGTGAGTTGGTGAGGTCGTAAAAGTTAAACAATGACTGATGAGGAACTTAATAAATTAAGACTCAGGGCATACAAACTATGCAGACTTTTTTTGGTGAACTTAGCTTGTTACAAAGT
The DNA here is from genome assembly GCA_016869695.1 of Alphaproteobacteria bacterium. Taxonomy (GTDB): domain Bacteria; phylum Pseudomonadota; class Alphaproteobacteria; order Rickettsiales; family UBA1997; genus UBA2645. The sequence continues at coordinate 10,109 of VGDN01000008.1, read as the reverse complement.
TGTTTGGACTCATGACACAAAGCAAATATTGAATAGCCCGAGCTTTTTTAAGGCTGCGGTTGGTAATTTCTTTGACATTGCGGTGCTGGAATGGTGCAAATTATTTGTCGACAAAAAGAGCTTTTATTATTGGGGTAAATTAGTTGATGAAAAAGAAAACAATGACTTCTTAAGAGAAGTGTTGCGCCTAGTAAATAAAACCAATGAGGAGTTTGAGTTATATAAAAAGATATGAAATCCTACAGAGATAAATTTGTTGCCCACCTTGATCTAGAGTTAGATGGATACGACTATCCCACTATGGATTGCGCACTTCTTGCTGCCAAAAACTACTACGAATACCTCATAAAAAAATTAGGTTTTATTCATGAAAAATTATCCGATCAATACATGTAGGCTTTAGAAGAAGCCGTAAAAATATACACAACACACTTGACGAAAAAGCATTAAATTAACCCCCAACTTAAATTCCCAGCCACATGAAAAAATCACAATCCCAAATCATAATTTACAAAAACAAAGACGGACAAAATAAAATTGATGTTCGACTTGAAAATGAAACGATTTGGCTAACACAAAATGCAATCGCCGATTTATTTCAAACCACAAAACAAAACGTTGGACAGCATATGGCCAATGTTTTTTCAGAAGGAGAGCTGGATAAAAGCTCAACTGTAAAGAAATTCTTTACAGTTCAAAAAGAAGGCTCTCGTAGCATCGAAAGAAACTTAGAACATTACGACCTCAATGCGATTATCTCTGTTGGTTATCGCGTAAAAAGCAGCATTGCGACACAATTTAGAATCTGGGCCACTTCAACTTTAAAAGATCACTTGACCCAAGGCTTCACCCTCAGCCGTCAGCGTTTTGAAGAAAATGCAAAAGAGCTTGAAACTGCGCTGGAATTGGTTCGCAAGGCTTCAAAAAGTTCGGAATTAAATTTTGATTCGAGTCGCGGATTGCTTGATGTGATTTCGCGCTACACGCAAACTTTTTTGATTTTGCAGCGTTACGACGAGGGTTTGCTGACCGAGCCGAAAGTGAAAAAGGGTGGGAAGTTAGCGAGTTTGAAGGAGGCGCGCGCGGCTTTGGCTAATCTCAAGAAGGATTTGGTCTCGCGCAAACAGGCAACTGATCTTTTTGCGCGCGAACGTGGCGACGCGCTTGCGGCGATTTTGGGAAATTTGGAGCAGACAGTTTTTGGTAAGCCGGCTTATCCGTCGATTGAATCAAAGGCGGCGCATCTGCTTTACTTTGTGATTAAAAATCATCCTTTCACCGATGGAAATAAACGCAGCGCGGCATTTTTGTTTGTCGATTTTTTGAATCGCAATCGCCGGCTCACTGGCAAAAGTAATCAGCCGATCATCAATGAAATCGGACTTGCGGCTTTAACTCTTTTGATCGCTGAATCTGATCCGAAGAACAAAGAAATAATGATTAAGCTGGTCATTAATATGCTAGCCTTGGAGTCCTGATGCAGCACCTCAAACACATCGTAACTGCAGCATTCCTTGTAGTTTTTTGCGTAACACTTTTTACCACCGCTAACCTCACCAATTCACAGACCGAATATTTCCGTGTTAAGTCGCATCTTGTCTTCGACAAAAAATTTTTCGGAAAGGTTTTTGTGATCGATGGCGATTCGCTGAAGGTTGGTGGGAAGGAGGTACGGCTTTTTGGAGTTGATGCGCCGGAATACAGTCAAACCTGTTTTGATGCGAAGAAAGAGGAATATGCCTGCGGTCATGTCAGTCTTGAGTTTACGAAAAAACTAGCCGGCGGAAAAATTGCTGAATGTGTTTACGCTGAACAAGATAAATATGACCGCTATCTAAGTAAATGTAGGATTGACGAACTGTCGATTAATGAGGAGCTAGTGAAAAACGGAATGGCAGTGGTCTACAACTTTACTGAATCGGACGAAAAGATGGATGCGCTTGAGGCCGCGGCAAAACAGCAGAAACTAGGCATTTGGCAGGGCGCTTTTCAGCTACCGAAAAATTACCGCAAAGATCATCCGCGAAATTAGTGCCAGCAAAATTCCTGCTGACAGCCACTTAAAGTTGTTTCGTTTCTTTTTTGATCGCGCCCATTTGATGAGGAAGAAGGGGTCGCGGTGGAAGGCTAGGTAAGCCTCCTGCGCTATGTTGTTGTTTGGAATGTCGCTCAGTTTTTTAAACTTAAAGCTTGATGAATCTTCGAACTCAAAATTGGCTAGATCTAAATCAGAATTGGTGTGTGTGCCACTGGCATCAAAGCCGATATTTTTGGTCAGTGGTTTGCTGCTGTGAACAGTGTAACCGCCAGCTTTAAACATCGCGTAAGACATCTGAATGTCCCAAGCATTAATGCGATTTTGCTTTTGCATGCGCAGCATGTCGAACATGTTTCCGCCCGCGCGATTAAAGGCCTTAATGAGCTTTTTATTTTTGGAAAATTCTTCGTAATCCTTGATCTCGAAATCGATTTTCTGCCAGCGATCTTTCCAACTTCCCCAGCCCCAAGAGGAATTTTTGCCGCGTACAAAGAACACATCTTCTCTGTAACTGTTTGGAATGGTGACTAGATTTTTTGGGTAGTTAAAGCCAGTGATGCACCACACATCTTTTTCGTCGCGGTAAAAATTCAGAGCCTCATTGGTGAATTTTAGGAAGTGTTTTGAAGTCAAAATGTCATCTTCGACAACAATCACTGAGTCGTGATTATCTAAGACGGAATTGATGCCGTAAATTATCGAAAACTGTGAACCATAATTAATTTCACGTTTGGTGATGTGGATTTTTTTAAAGCCAACTAGTGAGTCGATCACCGCATAAACTTCTTTTATTGCTGGCAAATCGCGGATGTTTCTTGGGCCGTCGCAAAAAATAAAAATCTCGGATTCGCCGGATAAATCATTGGCTGCTAACGCCTCAAGCACCTGCTTGGTTTTGTCAGCGCGATTAAAACAGAAGAAGGCGATGGGGGCGAGGGTGGTCATTACAAGCTAATAAATTTTTTCCAGAAATCTGGTGAGTATTTGCTCCAAGCATGACACCCAAATGGAAGCTTGTTTTTATTGAGGGCGTAGAGTTTTTCTGGCTGACATTCAAAAGAAAATGCAATCGCTTCTTCAGCTTTTGCTACATGAAATTCGTGGAAAATTTGTGGGTAAATATAGGCGAGAAAATAATCTTCGTTAGTGCAGGCGGTTTTGTTTGTTATGTAACCACAAAGCTCAGCAAATGAATGTTTCATCAACAGGGCTTTGGTAAAAAAACCAATCCAGAAACAAAGTTTGTTATGTGGCTTGCAGCGAGCTTTTTGTAGCGATTTGCACAGTGCCATTGTTTGGTGAGGGGTTAATATTGTGATTAAGAGATTATTTATTTTTGTGATGTTGCGCAAAGAGAAGCCGCCATTTCCAGCATTTAACATAAACTCATTTTCCCGTCCGCTGGCATTAAAATCTTTGAACCATGGTGCGCCGATATAATCAAATCCTCTGTTGCACCAGTGAGTTAGTTGGTCGTCAAACACATAAGCATCTAGTTGGTAAATCAGCATGAATTTGTAAGCAGCGAATCTTGCGTAGAATCTGCGATCTAGGAGAAGGGAATTGTAGGATTTGACGCTGCTAAAATCTTGGTTGGAGAATTTCTCAAATCTTAGTTTTGAATGAAGTTTTAAATATTCCTTGAGCTGCTGATCATCAAAAGATTCTGGGCATATAAAAACGATGTCATGCGCACCAAATATTTTTAACCCTTGCTTCAGGGAGGCGATTTCCTTCGGGTCGGTGATATTTTTATAAACCGGAATTACGACTACGCAGCTTTGCATGATGATAGTCTTGTTTTAGACATTATCCAAATACCTCCGGTAATCCGAATTTTTTTTGTATCTCGCTTTTAACAACTCGAATTGCTCGCGCGTAACAAAACCATTGCGGAAGGCCATTTCTTCTAGGCAGGCGATCTTTAATCCCTGACGTTTTTCTATGGTGTGGATGAATTGCGAAGCTTCGAGGAGTGAGTCGGGAGTGCCGGCGTCAAGCCAGGCAAATCCACGTTTGAGTCGTACAACACCAAGCTTTCCTTTTTGCAAATAAACATTGTTGATGTCGGTGATTTCTAGCTCGCCACGTGCTGATGGTTTTAGATTTTTAGTGATTTCAACAACATTCGAATCGTAAAGATAAAGTCCGGTTACAGCGAAATGTGACTTTGGATTTTTTGGTTTTTCTTCGATTGAAAGCGCCTTCTCTTCATTTTTATCAAACTCGACAACGCCATATCTTTCAGGGTCGGAGACGTGGTAAGCAAAAACAAATCCACCTATTTTTCTTGATTCAAGTTCGGATATTTTTTCCTGCAGATTTTCGCGATTAACTTCGTTTCCGTAAAAAATATTGTCGCCCAAAACCAGACAGACATTGCTTTGGCCGATGAATTTTTCGCCGATTAAAAACGCTTCGGCGATACCTTTTGGCTCGGATTGAATGGCGTAAGAAAGCTTTATTCCGTAGGATGAACCGTCTCCCAAGAACTTTTCGATATTCGGAGTGTCTTGTGGAGTTGAGATGATTAGGATCTCTTTTATGTTAAGAGCCAGTAATGTGGCGAGTGGGTAGCAAATCATCGGTTTGTCATAAACCGGCAAAAGTTGTTTGCTAATTACATTGGTCAGCGGAGCAAGTCTGGTGCCGTTTCCGCCGGCAAGAATAATACCTTTCACAAATGAATTTTATTTTTACTCGAAATGAGTTTGACGATGTGGTTGTGATTGAGCCGCGTCTTTTTCACGATGAGCGCGGATATTTTTGTGAGACCTACAAAGCCTCGCAGTTCAGGACTGGCGGGATTTCTGATGAGTTCATCCAAGACAATCAATCTTTTTCCAAATACGGAGTGATTCGTGGTTTGCATTTTCAACATGCACCCAAAGCGCAGGCAAAATTGGTGCGCTGTATTGCTGGTGAGATTTATGACTGCATCGTTGATTTACGTCGCTCCTCTAAAACATTCGGCAAGCATTTTGGCATTAATCTTTCCGCTGAAAATAAACTAATGCTCTATGTGCCGGCCGGCTTTGCGCATGGTTTTTCAACCCTTTCTCAGACTGCAGAAGTTTGCTACAAAGTCTCAGCAGAATATGACCCAAAGCTCGATGCAGGCTTGCGTTTTGATGATCCAGATTTGGCGATTGATTGGAAGGTGAGTGGTACGCCACTTGTGTCGTCAAAAGATTCGGCGCTGCCTTTGTTCAGGGATCTCGCGATATGAAGAGGATCTTACTTCTGGGGGCGAATGGCATGTTCGGCCAAGATGCTTTCGAAATTTTTACTGCTTCTGGATACATGGTTTTAAAGGCAGGAAGAGGTGAATGTGATGTTACTAATCGTGAGTTGGTACAAAAATTTTTTTACAAAAATGATTTTGATTTGGTGATCAATGCCGCCGCTTACACTAAGGTTGATGATGCAGAAAGCCATAAGGCTGAGGCTTTTGCAGTCAATGCTGAAGGTGCAAAGAATGTGGCGGAAGCAGCGAATAAAAAATCAGTGCCGGTGGTTTTTATTAGCACGGATTACGTCTTTGACGGCGAAAAAACTTCGCCATACGAGGTTGGTGACAAAACGAATCCGCTCAGTGTTTACGGAGCCTCAAAGCTGCGAGGAGAAGAAAATACCCGCGCGGCAAATCTGCAGCATTACATCATCAGAACAAGTTGGCTGTACGGGAAAAACGGCAAGAACTTTGTCGACACGATGTTGAATATGGCTAAGAGCCAAAAGGTGATTCGTGTGGTTAATGATCAGTTTGGTTGTCCGACCTGGACGCATGATTTGGCTTTTGGTATCAAGAAAATCATCGAGGAAAAAACGCCATTTGGCACCTACCATGTTTGTGGTGGTGGAGTTACGAGTTGGTATGAATTTGCTAAAAAAATTTTTGAGATCGCCGCTGTTGATGTTTCCGTTACGCCGGTTTCAACCAGCGAATTTCCTCGTCCGGCACGTCGTCCAAAATTTTCAGCAATGAAAAATGATGGAATGTGTAGAGACTGGAGGGAAGCGCTTGAGAAATATCTCACTTCTTCTCGATAAACGCTTTTTTGTGGAGATCCATCAGATATCCCTTGGCAAGGGTTTGTAGTTTATGGGCAAAGATCTTGTTTTTTGCTGTGTTTAAATCGCGTTCAGCGACCTGATTTTCAACCCGCGCATCTGTAAGTTTGAAGATGTGATAACCATCTGTGAGTGAGACTGGATCCGAGTATTCATTCTTTTTTAGTCCGGAGATTGCTGTGTAGATTTTGCTGTCTATGTCTGATTGCGTTACCCAGCCAATATCTTGATCAATTCCCGAAGAAAATTGTTGAGTGAGAGTTTTAAAATCGGCGCCATTCCTGAGTTCATCAACCAGCTTAATGGCTAGCTGTTCAGCATTGGGAGAAGTGGATATGATGATTTCGGAGAGAAAAAATTTTCTAACATCATTGCCCAGCTTGTACTGCTCGAGAAATTCATTTAACTCGACGTCAGTGATTTTGACCTTACTGCGCAAGGTTTCCGAGATAATTTTTGACCAGAGGATTTCTGTTTCGAGTTGTTTTAAATAGGCGTCGAAAGAGAGGGAGTGTTTTTGAAAAAATAATTTGAATTGGGTTGGATTTTGTTTGCGCTGCGTGGTCGTGAAATCGATGGCATCACGGATTTCTGTATCATTTACCTCAATCTTTAAACCAGCTGCCTCTTGCCTGATGAGCTCTTCTTCAATCATCTTGTCGAGAATTTGCTCACGTAAAATTTTTTGCTCGATTTGGTCTTTTACTCGTAGCCTAGAGTAAATAATAACGAAGCGGTAGCGGTTAGAAACTTCTGAGTTAGTGATTGCTTTGTTGTTAACTTTAGAGACTACAAAATCTTGAGAAGGGGAAGCAAAAGCGGAAAAGGACAGGAATAAGAAGGTGGCGAATAAGCCCTTCATTTTGTAGTAGAGCCATAAATCTTCACGCCGCGCACTAAATCAATTGCGCGGGCGAGTTGGTAATCTTGGTCGTAAATTGATAGATCATCTTCGCCGGATTTTTCTTTCTTTGCTTCTTTAATTACCTCCCGGAGCTGAACTTCGATATGGCCCTTGAGATCGGCTTCAGAATTAACTTCCCCTTGATCCTGCTTCTGAATTTTTGCGTTGGTTACTTCAATATCTGGTTCGATGCCATGCGCCTGAATCGACTTACCACTCGGAGTGTAATAAAGTGCGGTTGTTAGTCGTAACGCACCGTGATTTTTTTCGAGCGGAATGACGGTTTGTACCGATCCCTTGCCGAAAGATTTAACGCCCATAATCACTGCTCGCTTGTTGTCTTGTAGAGCGCCAGAAACGATTTCAGAAGCAGAAGCTGATCCTTCATTGATGAGAATGATGATTGGCAGGTTTGGAATTAGGTTTTCATTGGCTTCATCGACATATTCTTTGGCCGCCTCCAAGTTACGTCCTTTGATTGAAACGATGGTTTTGCCCTTATCCAAAAAAGCGTCACTTATCTTTATGGATTGATCCAAAAGCCCGCCTGGATTGCTACGTAAATCAAGCACCAAACCTTTAAGATTTTCTTTGCCGATTTGTTTTTTAAGTTTTTCTAACTCGGTCACGAGACCAGAATAGGCCTGTTCGGAGAAGGTGTTGATTTTAATGTAAGCCACATCTTTGAAGCGCGAGGATTTGATAGCTCTTACTTTAATGATTTGACGAGTAAGCGTTTTTTCGAGAGGGGCTTTTTCGCTCTTACGTAGGATGGTAATTTTTACACTTGATCCTGGTTTGCCGCGAAGTTTTTTTACCACTTCTTCTAGCGATAAACCAACAACATTCTTGCCATCAACTCGAGTGATATAGTCGCCGGACTTTACGTCTGCCTTGGCAGCAGGCGTGTCTTCGATTGCAGACACAACTTTCACCACCGACATATCCAATGTGATCTCGATTCCTAAGCCACCAAATTCACCTTTGGTTTGTACCTGCATTTCTTTAAGCGCGTCTTCATTTAGGTAGGAAGAATGTGGGTCGAGGGAGGAGAGCAATCCAGAAGCAGCTGCTTCTAGAAGTTGTTTGTCGGTTTTTTCTTCGACATAATCTTTTTTTACACGCGCAACAACCTCATCCAAAAATCCTTTTTGGTCATCGAACTTGGTTTTATCAAATTTGAGTGGCTTGATATCTATCTGCGAAAAGGAAATGGCCGAAAGGAAGCCAATAAAAACAGAGGTGGTGGTGATGAAGAAAATTTTTATGGCGTTACTCAATACCGTACTCTTCCTTGAGTTTTCCGGTGACTTCGGCAGAAGGTTCCTCGCCATATGCTGAGAAAAGAATTTTTCCGTAATTTTCGAGATGAATGATGTCGTCATTCAAGGCCTTAAGGAAAAGCTGCAACTTAAGACGATCAACCAAAACATAATACCAAGCATTGCGTCCGGCGTCGATTCCTTTTACGAGATAGATTAGTTCGGCTTGCATTTTTTTTTGAGGATCTACTGGTTTAAGACTAGAAGGAACGGCTTTCGAAGCGATGTCGGAAAGATCCTTCTTTTTGGTTGGCTGCTGATTTTGTACAGCTTGTGAGGTGAAATTTGTTTTTTTACTCGCATATTTTTCGGCAAAAGATTGTGACTTTTTCTCTTCGGTCATGTCTAGGAACTTTTTGATTTCTTTATCCACCAATCATTGATTGGCTTTTTTGAACCGCATGGACCATCGTCAGCGGAGACGCACGGACTCCTGATATCGACTGTTTTGCTCGAACAAGAAACAAGACAAAAGAAAACCGCCACAAGTAAAATTATTTTCTTCATTTTTTGGAAAAAATTTTGGTGAAACCTAAAAACGATTAAAAGAATTTCAACATGTTTAACAAGACTCTAATCATCGGACTGGGGCTGATCGGTGGATCATTTGTTAAGGCGCTTCGGCAGGTTCAGATGAGTAAAGAAATTTTTGCCGAAGATTTGGATGAGGAGACGATCTATTTTGCGCAGAGCGAAGGGGTGATTGATGGCGAGTTGGTTGATGATCTAAGTGACTTTGATTTGATCGTGATTGCCACGCCACTATCCGCTTACGAAGAGATCTTTTTTGATCTAAAAGATGTTAATGCCTTGGTGATTGATCTGGGTTCGGTGAAGAATTTCCGATTCAAAAATATGCCGAAAAATTTTGTGCCGTGCCATCCAATCGCTGGATCGGAGAATGTTGGGTATGAGCATTCGCGCACTGATTTGTTTGCTGGTAAGAAGTTTGTGATTTGTAAAGAAAATCAGAAGGCGGCTGAACTTGCTTTGAAAATCGGCGCGATTCCTGAGTTTTTATCCGCTGAGAAGCATGACGAGATTTATGCTGTAGTCTCGCATTTGCCGCAGTTTCTTTCTTTTTTAACTGCTGAATTTTCACCAAAAAATATTGATGACGAGTTTTTTAAAACCGCCTTCCGCATAGATAACTCAAGTTCCGAGATCTGGCGAGATATTTTTAAGATGAATGAAAAAAACCTGGAAAAATTTTACGAAAAGTTTTTTGCGAACCTGGAAAGAGTCATGGATTGCTTCGTCGAATTTCGTTCTCCTCGCAATGATGGCTGTTCTTATTCTCCATCACTTTTTTTTGAAAAAAATTTCTCCCCTATCTTTTTCCGCGCTTTAGTTGTAAAAGCCTTCCTCGAAATTCCCGAAGTTAAAACCTTTCAAACCTATGCTGGCTCTGGCTTTCACGACTTTACTTCGATCATAAAAATCTTCGATTACGACCTAAAGAATCTCCTCGAGCAAAATCGTCAAAACATCGCCAGGCTTTGTAATCAGTGCTTCGACCTCAAATCAAAAATCTAAAATCAAAAATGGACTTACAATCAATCCGTCCCTACCGCGCCATCAACCGTCGTAAATCTCGGCAGATTTTTGTGGGCAAGGTGGCAGTTGGTGGTGATGCGCCGATCTCAGTGCAGTCGATGACCAACACGCCAACCACCGATGTGCAAGCAACGATTCGGCAAGTGAATGAATGTGCGGAAGTTGGAGCAGAGTTGATTCGTATTTCAGTACCTGATCAGGAATCGTCAGCGGC
>VGDN01000007.1 GCA_016869695.1 Alphaproteobacteria bacterium | reverse complement strand
TTCGATTGTCGCGATTTCCTGCTTCTTGAAGTTCATGATGTAAGCAATGGTTTCGCCGGTGGTATAGACATAAATCACGCCGGCTTGGCGATCGGAACAGGAGTGACGGATCGCCCGCAAAATACTCACTGCCAGGATTTCTACTGAGCGGACGTAACCAGTACCACCGCAGTTTCTGCAAGGCTCGGTGATGGTTTCAAAGAAGCTGGCACCTAGACGCTGACGCGACATTTCCAACAATCCAAAAACACTGATGCGGCCAATCTGGATGCGGGCGCGATCATTTTGTAGGGCATCGCGTAAAGCGCGCTCAACCTGACGACGGTTACGCTGTTCATACATGTCGATGAAATCGATCACCACCAAACCCGCCAAGTCGCGCAGGCGCAACTGACGCGCTACTTCGCGCACCGCTTCAAGATTGGTTGCGTAAGCAGTTTCTTCAACACCACTTTCTCTCGTGGCACGGCCAGAATTGACGTCAATCGCCACCAATGCTTCGGTATGGTCAATGACGATTGAACCACCAGATGGAAGATTGATGTGCTTCTCATAAAGCGCCGTGATCTGCTGCTCGACGCGATATTTGTTGAAAATCGGCACACGCTCTTCATGGAGTTTGATGTTGTGCGCCGAACCAGGCATGGTCAGCTTCACGAAGTTTAAGACAGTGTCATAAGCATCATTGCCCTCGATCACCACTTCACTCACTTGCTCGTTGTAAACGTCGCGAATGCATTTCCGCACCACATCATCTTCAGCATGGATGAAAGCATGAGCTGTAGAGCTCGCCGCAGTTTCTTTGATGTTGCTCCACAGACGATTCAAGTAGTCGCAATCGCGTTTGATGTCTTCCGGACGCTTGCCCACACCGGCTGTTCTGATGATGATCGAGCGATCATTTGGTATATTGAGTTCGGTCAAAACTGAGCGCAGAAGTTTGCGGTCGCGGAAATTATCGACCTTCTTGGAAACGCCGCCCTTGTTGGGTGTATTAGCCATCAGCACACAATATTTTCCGGCGATTGAAACGTAAGTCGTCATCGATGCGCCCTTGTTACCGCGCTCTTCTTTCGTGACCTGCACCAAAACCAGCTGACCTGACTTGATGACTTCTTGAATGCTGTAACGCTTGTGAATGCTGTGGATGTTGCCGCGGTAAGCACCGGTTTCGTCTTCGACGGAATAAGAGCCAGTGGTCATCGAATCTTCCGAATCATCCTTTCTGTCTCTGTCGGAATCCGACTCTCTTTCTTCTTCTTCATGCTGTCTTGGCGCCTGGTTGTTCAGATCGCGCAGTTTTTGTCTTTCAGCATCAGAGATTTGGAAGAAGTCGGGATGAATGTCGGCAAAAGGCAAGAAACCGTGACGGTCGGAACCGTAATCAACAAAACAGGCTTGCAGTGACTGTTCCACACGCACCACTCGCGCCAAGTAGATGTTGCCCTTAATCTGCTTAATCGCGATAGCCTCGCGATCGAAATCTTGCAGGATTCCATTTTCTAAAACCGCAACACGAGTCTCCTCGCGATGCGCAGCATCAATCAAAATCGTTTTTGTCATGTTGTTCCTCGAAAATTTGTACAGCGTGAGGAACAGCTATCTGCCTAGGTCGAGATAAAGTTTCTGAGTTGAGGTAACATGATAATTCTAGGGAGTAACTGCTCTTGGCTGCGTTGAAAAATAGATGATGTGTGGTCGTCAAAAAAAGACGGTGGAAGGTAGGGATGAGTAAACTTATTTGCCAGTAATTTTTGTGCTTTTTTCTACCCAAGATAAGTACGGCGCGAAGCCTTGATCTATCTGAATCGAAAAGATTTGCGGAATTTCGTAAGAATGATGTTTTTTGATCACCTCTTCCACCTTTTTGTAGAGCGATTTTTTGGTCTTGATGCTAAGCAGAATTTCCTCCCCATCCCGCACCTCCCCTTCCCAAAAATACAGGCTTTCGATTTTACGTAGCTGGACGCAGGCGGCGAGTTTTTTACTTAACAAAATCTTTGCCAAGTTTTTGGCTGCTCGCAAATTTGGGTAAGTGGTTTCAATCAAAATAAATTTTTTCATGTTTTTCGCTCATCGCGGTTTGGTTACAAAAGACAGTCCCGAAAATTCTGTCACCAGCCTCACAGCTGCCTACAAAGCTGGATTTCGTGGGGTTGAGTTTGATCTGTGGTTTCTTGATGGAAAGTTTGTGGTTAAGCATGATGAACCTAAGGGAGAAGAGCTTCCAAGTCTTCGTGATTTTCTGCGCTTTGGCAATGAAATGACTTACTGGCTCGATTTCAAAAATCTTGATGAATCCAATGCTAACAAGGCTTTTGAGCTAACAAAACAAGAGATCTCCCGCGCTAAAATCGACTTTAGCAAAATCTATTTCGCGCCCTTCATTACTGATTACTCGCTTGCCGAAAAGGTAAAAAATATTTTGGGAAAAAATTTCCAGTTCGTCGCCTTCTGCATAAATAAAGCGCAGATCCCCGCTCTCGAAAATTTTTACCAAAAAAATCAGATAAAATTTCTCTCTGTTTTTCACGAATTAATCGACGCGGATTTTATCAAAAAATTTTCTGGCGCCGAGATTTTTGCTTGGTCGGTAAATGATTTGGAAAGGTTAAAAAAGCTTGCTGCTCTAGGTGTAAATAACTTTGCGACTAATACGCACTATACCAAGATTTTTTCTCCGTTTTTTTAGTGCGTTACCTTAATGTTATATTTCTTACCCAGATAATCCTCGATTGAATTCCGGTCTTTGGCGGCCATGTTGCCGGTGAAGAAGATCATTTCTGAAATGTCTATGTCTGTTGTTTCTCCGGTATTCCTAATCGCATGTCTTCCAATCTTGTAAGGATCAAGAGTGATCATGCCCCCGATATCGGTCTTGCTTGGTACTCCTCCGGCATAAGTTGAATTGCCATTTATGTATAAGGTGAAGGTGTTTTTGTAATTGCGCTGCATGGTCAGGATGTAAGATACTCCTGGCTTTAGGTCATATCCAGTATCCCAACAAAAACCGCTACATGCACCACCATCCATCACCGCCCTCTGTTCTGCACTATTCGTATTGTCTCTGACGTAAAACCTCAAAGATCCATCAGATGCTATGTATGGCTCAAATAAAGGATTGCCGTCATTAACAGCTGATCCGGCGCCACAATTGGTAGGAGCAAAATTGGTATCGTGACAGACCCTATCTATAAAAGATGATGACCCACTGCGATAGGTCATGACCAAAAACAAATTCATCCCTTTATTTGGAATATTAGACATTCTCTTATCGACAGCCAGATATATAAAGGCACTGTCACTATTAGTGAAACGTAACGTGGGAAGATTGTTTAGCCCCTTTTCGATGTAAGTTGGGCCGGAGGTGTTGCCGGATGTTCCGCTGGTAGCTACGTTGTAGGTGATTAGCGTGGCATCAGTTTTTTGTCCGGCCTTGGCATCAAGCTTGATATCGGACTGTGGGTTAGTGTCCTTCCACTGCGAAATGGTTGTTCCGTTAATTGCTTCAGAAGCAATGAAACTTTCCTCCAGACTTGGCTCAAACCAAAATACCATGCCCTTAACCGAGTTAGCTCGTGAAGATTTTGTGATTAACCGGGCAGCTGTTATTCGTGAATCCTGCAACAAATCCAACCCTTGTCCAACCGCTGCAATCAAAACACCGATGATTAGGATAACAATTGAGAGTTCGACGAGAGAGAAGGCTTTTTTCCTCATGAAAATACGGAATTTGGTTAAAAACAAAATTCGTGTTAATGCGACCCGGAATACTTTTTTCAAGTATTGGTTGATGGAGTTTTTTCTAAGCGTTATTGGGTTTAATTCACTACCATCCGATATTTCCCACCACTTTCCTCTTCAAACAACTCGAGATGCTCCCCAAACTTATCCGTAACGCGGAAAATAATTTTTGGGTTTTTGTCAGTTTTATCAGTCGCGTAAAGATCCCATAAAACATAGCGCCGAATGCCGTCTTCATAGGCAATATCCACCCTCTCCTCACTGTCAAAAATCACTTCAACCACCGTCATCTTCCATCCAGATTTTTGTTTCTGGACGATGGCAGTAAGTGAGGTAACATTCGCAAAATCCGAGCCCAAAGCCTCATCGGTGCTGTCACGAAGAAGGTAAAGATTAAAAGCTAAAGTGAGCGGCTTGCTCTTCACCTTCCACAAAAAAACCGTCGAGAGATTGTCAATTGTATTATCCGGCAAATTGTGGTTACGGAAAAATTTTTCGATCTTGCGCACGAGATCTGGATATTTTTTAAAATCCTCTTTCCAGCTGTTTTGGTAGTTACGACTACCTACCGTCATTAGGCGTAAATCATCACTCGCCTGCCCATCATCGATGCGATTAAAATTTAGATTGCGCTGCCATTTGGTAACATAAGTACGGTCGATCAAAACATTATCGAGAGAAAATTTTGCCCAGTTGGTGATGTGGCCAGAGATGTAAGTCTCACGCAAGAATTTTTCTAAATCTGTTGGTGATTTGATGGAGCTTTTGCTTACCGCTAGTTTTTGTAACTCCTTATCTTTTTGTAGATCATCACTCGCTAAACTTAGAGCTGCATTGTTTGAGAGGATTGCGATCTTAACTAATTTTTTATCCGCTTTGATTTTTGGCGGCGCAAATTCGAGCAACAATCCATTGTCAGCAAAGGCTATCGCAGCAAATTCAGAAATTTCCTTGATGCGGTCAGAAGCAAAGCGGTAATTGAAGGAATCGATCTCAATCATCCGCTTCATGAAGAGCTTGTTGTCGAGCAAATTCCAAGCAGCAAAGCGAAGCGCAGCACGATTTATGTAAGTTGCCTTCTCCATAAAATCCCTGTCAGCACACACTTCAGGAGCGGCATATTGCAAGACTTCCGGACTGATTTTGAGTAAACGATAAATGAAAACCTGATCCTCTTGCAGCGAATCTGCAGCGTGCTGGAACTGTGATGGATCAAGCAATACAGCCTTTAAAATCAGATTGCGGTCTGACTTGAAGCAATCTGGAAGAGTAGAAATTGCCAGCGGATTTTTCTTAGCGACTTCGGTGAGAATCTGGTCGTAGTAAGAGGAGATGTTGCTGCAGGACTCTTGTGCAAGAGATGGTTGGGAGAGGAGAAATATTGCTACTAAAAGGAAGCAGGACTTACGCAAAACCGCTTTTGCAAAGAAATTTTTGTGGCTCGAAGGCTGCGAGGAGCGCCCGCGTCTGCGTAGCAGCGCAAGACAAAAGCTGCTTATCAAGACAACTTGTGGAGCAAGTTGCAACTCGCGCAACTTAAAAAATAAAAACTTTGCGAGTACATACGTGCGCACCGCAGCAGACGAAAAAAATAAAAATTTCGAAGCAAAAGTTAGGTTTTGCGTAAGTCCTGTCATCCGCGCAGTGATGAGATGTTCTCGATCTCAATAGTCCGATGATTACGGAAGTAGAGCAGCAGAATCGCCAAGCCAATCGCAGCTTCCGCGCCAGCAACGGTCAAAACAAAAATCGCAAAAATCTGTCCGACCAAATCATGAAGATGTGCCGAAAAAGCGACGAAGTTGATGTTCACTGCAAGCAACATCAGCTCGATTGACATCAAGAGCGAAATCACATTTTTACGATTCAAAAAAATCCCACTTACACCGATACAAAAAAGTAGTGCGGAGAGAGTGATGAAGTTATCTAGGGGAATTAGGGACATTTACATTAGTGCCCAGTGCCCGGCGCCCAGTGCCCAGGCTCCCATAAACTCTGAGCACTGAGCACTGAGCACTGAGCACTGATTCATATGATCGGTTCAAAGAATCTTGTGTCAGGATTGAAGGCCATGATCTCGCCGTTTTCCACGTCAAAATGCCAACCAAAAATACCGAGCTTGTTTTGATCAATGCGCTTATTGATGTAAGGATAAGTCAAAAGATTGCGCAGGGTGATGATGATTGATTCATGCTCGCAGGCTGACTGCTGTTCATCTGGAGTTTTGTCAGCCAGCTGTTTTTTAACCATATTACGCGCTTCTGAAGCTACAGAAAGCCAAGTCTTCATTGCTTCCGACATTCCTCTCTCACTGACGAATTTTTCTGACATCATCATCTTAATCCCATCACATTTCGCATGGCCGAGAACAATGATGTTCTGCACCTCAAGATCAGTAACTGCGTATTCGAGAGCTGACAAAATACCGGCGATGCCGCTTGTACCATATTTCGGAATGAAGCCACCAATATTGTTGATGACGTAAAGATCGCCGGGATTTGCCGCAAAAATTTCTGCTGGCGACAATCTGATGTCAGCACAAGAAATCACTAGCGTCGAAGGCTTCTGCCCCTGCTCTAGTAAATGATGAATGATATCTTTTTGTTTTGAAAAAGTTGTGGCTTTAAAGATCCGGAAACCGCTGATAAGTTTGCTGATGTCTGACATGTTAAATATTAATTCCTTCACCAACCCTCACCTTCACAACCTCAAGCGAATTCGCCTTGTCGCGCGCGGTTTGGTCGGAGACTTTTTGTTTGCGGATGAAGCGAGTCTCATCGCGTAAAGTCAACACAATTGCACCAATCATTGCCACAAAAAGCACGGCGCCAGAGAGTTGGAATGGTAGAAGAAAATCAGTGTAAAGCACATTGCCAATCGCCTTGGTATTGCTGATATCAATCGGTGTTTGGAAAAGTGTTTTTGTTTCGTAAAACTTCACTGAAGAAAACTTAATCAGCAAAAAGATTTCGGTAAAAAGGATGACGCCGACCAAGATAAAAATTGGGCGCTTGCGATTTACCTCCTGCGAGATTTGCAAATCGATGTTTAGCATCATCACTACAAACAAAAACAAAACCGCTATTGCGCCTACATAGACAATGATCAACAGCATCGCCAAAAACTCAGCATTAAGCAAAATAAACAATGCTGCCGCGTTCAAAAAAGCGAGTACCAAAAACATCACCGCATGAACCATGTTGCGCGTGGAGACGACGACAACAGCAGAGGAGATGAGGATGAAGGAAAAGAGGTAGAAGAGAAGGAGAGTGAAATTCATAAAATAAAAAAGTCGGTAGTCGGTAGTCCTTCGATATGTTTTTTGACTACCGACTATGGACTACTGACTAGCTTAGCGACATTTCCCATCCGCTTCAATGTTACCACGAAGCGCATATTCATATCGGTCGCCATTAGCGAGGAGTTTTTCTTTATTGTAATAAAGTTCCTGACGGGTTTCGGTGGCAAATTCAAAGTTTGGTGATTCAACAATCGCATCAACTGGGCAGGCCTCTTGGCACAATCCGCAGTAAATGCATTTGAGCATGTCGATGTCATATTTTGTGGTACGGCGCGAGCCATCTTCGCGCTCTTCCGCTTCAATCGTGATTGCCTGTGCCGGACAAATCGCTTCGCAAAGTTTACAAGCAATGCAGCGCTCTTCACCGTTGGGATAGCGACGTAACGCGTGCTCGCCACGAAAACGCGGACTGATTGGCCCCTTCTCGTAAGGATAGTTAATGGTTACCTTCTTTTTGAAGAAGTAGCTCAAGGTCTTTAAGTGACCGAAGAAGATTTCTTTGAGAAGGAAGGCGCGAGCGGTTTTGAGAAGTTTCATGTGTTAGTAACTTAGGTCATGCTTCGACAAGCTCAGCATGACCATGCTGTCACCCTGAGCCTGTCGAAGGGTGACATTACTTTAGGTAAACGACGTAAGCGGCAGTGCCGACAACCCAAGTCAGAGACAAAGGCAAAAATACTTTCCAACCCAAACGCATGAGTTGGTCGTAGCGGTAGCGCGGTAAGGTAGCACGCACCCAGATGAAGCAAAAAAGTAGGAAGAAGATTTTAGCGATTAGCCAAAGTGGTGCTGGGATAAAAGACAGAGACTCGTAGGGAGCCAGCCAGCCACCAAGGAAAAGGATCGAAGCCGATGCTGACATCAAGATCATGTTGGCATATTCGCCCAAGAAGAACATCGAGAATGGCATTGAGCTGTACTCCACATTGTAGCCAGCAACCAACTCAGATTCAGCTTCCGGAAGATCGAAAGGATGGCGATTAGTTTCAGCTAAGGCGGAGATAAAGAAGAGGAAGAACATCGGCAACATCGGCAAAACAAACCAATGTTCGCGCTGCGCGAGCACGATGTCGTTAAGGCGCATTGAGCCAACTAAAAGAACAACAGAGATGATGATAAGACCGATCGAAACTTCATAAGAAATCATCTGCGCGGAAGAGCGGATGGCACCAAGGAAAGCATATTTTGAGTTACTCGCCCAACCGGCGATGATGATGCCGTAAACCCCGAGGGACGAGGCGGCGAGCAAATACATGATCCCAATATTTAGATCGGCGATAACGAATTTTTCAGAGAATGGAATCACTGCCCAACCAATCAGGGCCAGGACAAAAGTGATGATCGGCGCCAGGAAAAATAAGACCTTGTTGGCATTGGTCGGGATGATGACTTCCTTAAGCATCAGCTTCAAACCATCGGCAAGCGGCTGTAGCAAGCCAAAGGGACCAACCACATTTGGACCTTTGCGCAACTGCATTGCGGCGATCACCTTACGTTCTAACAAAGTCAAAAACGCGACCGCGCCAAGCAAAGGTAGCACTATTACTAAAATCCAACCAATGGTCGGCAGGATTTTTGTCAAAAGAAGTTCGAAGATTTGTTCCATGAGATCCTTAAGGGAGGAAAAAAGAGCGCGAAAGCTATTTAGAGAATCACCACTGTCAACAAGGCCACAACCACACCAGCAGCGAGTCCAGCGAGTATGTCATCAAACATCACGCCGAAGCCATTTTTAAATTTTTTGTCGGCACGGCCAATCAACCATGGCTTTTTGATGTCGAAAAAACGGAAGAGTAAAAAGCAAAGGAGCGGATGAAAAACCAAAAGCATGTAACTCGTAAAATACTGCGCTTGCACGAATGAGTAACTCATCTGCAAGGCCAGCACCTGCCCCACCACTTCATCAAGCACAATTGTTGGGTGATCGATTTGTTTAAGTTTTTTGCTGTAAATCTCAGAAGCCTCACAACCATAAGCAAAAAGACTCACCACAAAAAATCCCCAGAAAATATTTTGGCTCAACAAAAACACATCTTGGAGATCCATCAAACCAGTCATCAACATCCAAAAAAATACCGCCGCAAAAGAGCCAACAGTGCCCGGTGCTACCGGAGATTTTCCGCAGTAAAAAAAGGTGAGGAGTAGTTCGTGAAGTTTTGTCATTAGAAGCTCCGTAAAATTTCTAAGTAAGTTTTCTGTAACTGTTCGATTTCCAAAATCTCAGAAAACTCATCGATGCGATGAGCAGTTTTATTGACGAGACCAATTTCTACAACCTCAGCGTAATCCTTGATAAATCTAGCATCAGAGGTTCCTCCACTCGTGCTTAAAACCGGTTTCTTGCCAGTAACTTTTTCAACCGATGCAACAACAAGCGGCGCTAAAAATTTTGGATCACTCAAAAAACTTTCGCCGCTCGTTTTGTAAGCGAGTTCATATTTTGCACCGAGTCCGACAGTTTTTTTACAAACATACTCAACCAATTCGATGATCGACTTAGAGCTGTGTGTATCGTTGAAACGCACGTTAAATTCTGCTTCCGCTGCGTTGGGGATGACGTTTGCGCCTAGATTTTGCGAGGTGATTGCAGTAATCTCGAGATTACTTGGATCGAAGAAGGATGTACCTTCATCAAGTTTGTGATCCTTAAGAATTTTTAGCAGATTAAGTAAAATCGTGATTGGATTTAGCGCGTTTTCTGGATAAGCGACATGGCCTTGCTTGCCAGTAATCTTAAGCTTGAAGCCAATAGAACCACGGCGTCCGACCTTGATCATCTCACCAAATCTTTGTGGATTTGTTGGCTCACCAACCAAGCAGTGGGAAATTTTTTTGCCGGATTTTTGCATCCATTCCAAAACTTTCTTTGTGCCATTCACCCCATCTGCTTCCTCGTCATTAGTGATTAGGAAGCCGATGCCAAAATCAGGATTTGGATTTTTTTCAAGGAACTCAGCAACGGCAGAAACAAAGCAGGCAATCGCGCATTTCATGTCAGCAGCACCGCGACCAAAAAGCTTTCCGTCAAAAATTTCCGCCGCGAATGGATCATGCGTCCAGGCAGACCTTTCGCCCTCACGTACCACGTCGGTGTGACCAGCAAAATACAAAGCTCGCGCACAATTTTTTGGATTTAAAACTGCATGGAGATTGTTAACTTGGTAAGAATTCGACCCGTCAAACTCCAAAAAATCACAATCAAATCCAAGATTTTTTAGGTGCGTACCTAAAGAATCTAACACCTCCAAATTCACACCACTGTAAGACGCGATGCGGATTAAATCCTGCGAAAGTTTTACTGAATCTAGCTTCATGTTAAAGAAGGGATCAGGCACAGTCGACGCCTGCGGCGCCAGAGTGCCTGACCCCATAAAAATTTGTGAACAAAGAAACTCTCTCGACCTTTTTAACTTTTACAATCCTCATCGCCGGCGCCTTGTTCCTGAGGCTCTACGGTCTTAACGACTACTACTGGAGCGAAGATGAAGCCTGGCATTTGGTTGTCGCTAGCCAACCAACTTGGCTTGATGTCATTAAATATTGCCTGCGTGAAGAAGTGCATCCACCCTTGTCCTTCCTACTTTGGCACTTCGCACTGCAGATCAGCCACAACGACATTTGGCTGCGTTTTACCTCAATTACTCCCGGAATTTTACTGATCCCATCCGCCTACATCTTCGGCCGCAACTACATCGGCAGAGCGGCTGGGCTAGCGATGGCAGCGATCTGCGCTTTTGGCGTAATGCCGGTAATCATTAGCCAAACAATTCGCGCTTACTCACTATTGATGTTGACGCTGACATGGCTTGCCATTTTCGCAAAAAAATATCGCGACGATCCTCAAGTAAAACACCTGCTCTACTACACACTCTGCGCCCTTGCGGCAGTTCTGCTGCATTATGGCGCTGCTTTCCCAATCCTAATCTTTGGCAGCTGGCTCATCATCTCTGCCATCAAAGATAAAAAGCGTTGCACGCTCTTAGTCATTCTCCACGCCTTCCTCGCCGCCATCCCCCTTGGTTACGCCTTCATCCTCAGTCATTACTACGGCTTCGCTGGAAATTACGGCTACTACCAAATCATTCCACTCAACTACCCGTTCGACTCTCTGAATTTCATCTTTGCTTTTCCGTTTGGATCAGTCCCTAGAGCAATTGGATCTACGCTATTTTTGCTTACAATCATCTTCGCTATGACGCAGCTTGTGTGTAGCAAGAAATGGCTTTTGCTCGCCATCATTTTCATCCCATTTTTTGCTCTAAGTTTCGCCGATTATTTTCGGCTCTACCCATTTTCTATCATCTACCGCAACAACCTTTTCCTCTTCCTTTCGCCACTAATTCTTTACGGATCTTTTGCCCAAATCTGTGCCGAAAAACTTCCTAAAATTTTTTGTTACGAATCGCTTTTAGCCTTACTGGTCACAGTCACATCAATCATCAGCTTTAGCCAGAATAATTTTTTCAGAACATCCGAAGAAATCGGTTGCTTCGAGTTTAACACAACCAAAGCAGACCGGAAATTATTAATGGAAAAGCTCGCCGAGAAAAATCCGCCAGAAAATATCATTGTCACGCCGAGTCACAAGCTGTGGGATCTGCGCCTTACCAGCAGCAACATTCACGACACGATTCTAACTAAAAATTTAGCTAAATTTGAGAGCGACCAAATCTCTCTTTACTACACCGCTTTCCCCGGCCGAGAAAAAAACACCACCTTTAGCACTCACGAGTACCAACTCTTTTTCCACGATTTATTTGCACATCTCAAGTCGCGCGGCGAATTTAAGAAAATAAAAACCATTACCTTCTTCGACTCCGGAATGGCCTGCGATTTTTGGACAGTAATTTTTCATCCCCTAATGATTAAGGATCCCTTCAGACTGACGGTTTTTTCTTCACAATCTGAGCAGGATCGCTTTAATTGGTTCAAAGAAAGTTACGATTTTGGCTGGAGATTGCACACTTCTAAACAAGTCCTAGACAAGTTTACATTCAAAGATGGAAAGGCTGCCTGCGGCCGAGAAATCCTGCTTCTAACCTTCACTCCAAAATTTGTTGAGGAAGAAATTCTTGGCAAAAATTTCACCGATTACCGCCCTCTCTACAAAAATATTGTGTTAAAAAGATTCGAAGAAGATGAGTAAAAAACTCCTAATCTACATCGTTGCCTACAATGCCGAGAAGCACATCAAATCGCAGGTTCTCGACCTAATCCCTTACGACCAGCTTGATGATTACGAGATTTTAGTAAGCGACGACTCATCGTCAGACAAAACCTCCGATGAAGTCGAACACTACAAAACAGCCAATCCCGACAAAAAAATTCTACTCGTCACTCAGCCAAAAAATCTTGGTTACGGCGGCAATCAAAAATTCGGCTACAACTACGTCATCAAAAATGCATTTGATGCCGTGGTGATGATCCATGGCGACGGCCAATACTCACCAACACTGATTCCGCAAATCGCCACCCCGCTTTTGGAGGATCGCTTTGATGTCATGCTCGGCTCACGCATGATTAACAAAAAATCCGCGCTCAAAGGCGGCATGCCGCTCTACAAATTCATCGGCAACATCGTCCTAACCAAAATCCAAAATCTAATCCTTGGCGTTACTCTTTCTGAGTACCACACCGGTCTTCGTGCGTACAGAATTAAGGCTTTGGAGCAAATTCCATTCTTACACAACAACAACGGATTTTCTTTCGACACCGACATCCTAATCCAAATGATCGACCAGAAAATGCGCATTGGTGAGGTCGCAATCCCAACCCATTACGGCGATGAAATCTGCCGCGTTAACAGCTGCAAATACGCCTACGAAATCATCATTTCTACCATCCTCTCTAGACTACAAAAACTTAGTCTGTGGCGGTCGAAAAAATTTACTTACTAGGGACAAGTCATGCTGAGTTTGTCGAAGCATGACGCCTGTTAACGCTACAACACTAGTCACACTTCGACAGGCTCATGGTGACTACCAACTACCAACTAAAATTCATGTTAGACATTAAACTCATCCGTGAAAATCCGGAAAAATTTGACGCGGCAATGCAGGCGCGTGGTGCCGATTTTAAGGCTGTAGAGCTACTGAAGCTCGACGAAGAAAAACGACGGAAAATTTTTGAAATGCAGGAGTTGCAAGCAAGAAGAAACAAACTCGCGCAAGAAATCGCCTTAGTAAAAAAATCGGGTGGAGATGCATCGGTTCTACTTTCAGAGTCAA
Organism: Alphaproteobacteria bacterium; assembly: GCA_016869695.1. Taxonomy (GTDB): domain Bacteria; phylum Pseudomonadota; class Alphaproteobacteria; order Rickettsiales; family UBA1997; genus UBA2645. The sequence continues at coordinate 1,855 of VGDN01000007.1, read as the reverse complement.
AGGAGGTTAACGCCAAGCTAGCTAGTGCCGAAACTAGCAGTGAGCTTGACGAACTCCTCGCCACCATCCCCAACATCCCCGACGCCTCAGTACCACAAGGTCGTGACGAAAATGACAATCTCGAGATTACGAAATTTGGCGAGCCACGAAAATTTCCTTTTACGCCAAAAGCTCATGACGAAATCGGTGAGAAGCTTGGGATGCTTGATTTTACTCAGTCTGCCTTGATGTCCGGAGCTCGCTTTTCAACCTTAAGTGGAAAATTAGCGCAGCTCGAGCGCGCACTTTCCAACTTCATGCTCGATGTCGCGCTCGAAAATGGTTACACAGAAGTTTCGCCACCAAACATCGTCAAATCTGACGCCATGCGCTTTTCCGGTCAGCTACCAAAATTTGCTGAGGAAGCATTTTCAACAGCGGATGGTTACTGGCTAATCCCCACTTCCGAAGTCTCTCTTGTTAATCTCGTCGCCAAAAAAATATTAGCCGAAGCAGAGCTACCGCTACGCTTCACCGCCCACACCGCATGCTTTCGTCGCGAAGCTGGCTCCGCCGGCAAAGACACACGTGGCATGATCCGCCAGCATCAGTTCAAAAAAGTTGAGCTAGTTTCGATTACAACAGCTGAAGCTTCCAACGTAGAACATGAAAGGATGACCAACATCTCCTGCGAGATCTTACGCCGCCTCGAACTGCCTTTTCGCAAGATCCTACTCTGCACCGGCGACATGGGCTTCTGCTCACAAAAAACTTACGACGTTGAAGTGTGGCTGCCTTCACAAAACAAATACCGCGAGATCTCAAGCTGCTCTAACTGCGGCGACTTCCAAGCGCGACGCGGCAGCATCAAGTACAAAACAAAAGACGGAAAAACTCACTTTGCTCACACCTTAAACGGCTCCGCTCTGGCCGTGGGTCGCACCCTGATTGCGATTTTAGAAAACTACCAAAATGAAGATGGTTCGGTGTCAGTTCCAACCGCGCTGCAAAAATATTTTCCAACAAAAATCATCGCTGCTTTTTGAATTGGTGCCCGCGGGCACCAATTCATCGATTTTTTGGATCCAGTAAAATCAAGGCTTCGCGTGGGGTGTCGCGTAAAAAATGGGGAGAAGTGTTACCCAGTGCCCAAAAATTCCGAGCACTGAGCACTGGGCACAAAACTAGTAAAACTCCACCTCTCCAGTTGCCACGTTGTACATCCCACCAACCAGCACCAACTTACCGCTCTTGATCATCTCACGCACAATCTCGCTACGACGCGGAATCTCGTGCATCACTTCCTTCACATTTAGCATCGCAACTTTTTCGACGAACTCATGGTTTTTCGAGTTACGATTTTTATGTACGCTTTTTTCGGATTTGATCGCTGGCTTAATCTTGTTAAGTAAGTCAGTTAGATGTCCCATTTTTATGTCGTCACAAGCGCCAGAAATTGCCCCGCAACCGCTGTGACCTAGTACCATGATCAACTTAACGCCGATCGCCTTACAGCCAAACTCCATGCTGCCCAAAATGTCGTCATTAAGTACATTACCCGCAATGCGACAGGACAAAATATCGCCAAGCCCTTGATCAAAAATTAGCTCCACGGAAGTGCGCGAATCAATGCAGCTCAAAACAAAGGCAAAAGGATGTTGCTTGTCAGAAGTCTCATTTACTTGCTTCAGCAGATTGCGGTTCGCCTTCAGATTACCAACAAACCTTTTGTTCCCCTCTTTGAGTAACTCTACCAATTGTGTCGGTGTAAGCGCGCTTCTTTCTTGCTCGGTTATAACTGCACCGTCGGTTTTCTTAATGCGACAGATCAGCGCTACCACAACTCCAACACCTACCCCCTTCAAAAGATCGAGAG
>VGDN01000006.1 GCA_016869695.1 Alphaproteobacteria bacterium | reverse complement strand
AACAAGTTTTTTCCATGTGCCTTCTGCAGTTGCAGATAAAGGTGTAACAGCACCAATACCGGTTACGACGACTCTTCTTTTTTGCATTGTTTAGGATTGGTTGAGCTAATCAATTAGCGGGTCGCGCTTCTTACGAACGGAAAAATTTTAGTCAATTTTGCTAAATTTTTCTCGTATTTGCATTTAGGAAATGAACTGGTGGTCTGGGTTGAGAACTTAGGATGGGTTCTCAGACCAGCTTAATGAAAACTGATATGTCAAGATCTGACCACGTCACTCTAATAATAGGCTTAACCGGAGGCATTGCTTCTGGAAAAAACTTTGTTGCTGATATTTTTGCGCGCAGTGGAGCGGCTGTATTTGATGCAGATAAAGAGGTGCATGAGATGTTGGCAACAGATAAATCTGTGATTGCTGCGGTTAGAAAAAATTTTTCGGAAAGTATTGTTGATGAGGTAATCAGTCGAAAAATCCTTGGTCAGATTGTCTTTTCCGATCCTACAAAACTAAGGACTCTAGAGAAAATTTTACATGTTCGCGTGCGCGCAAAATACCACGATTTTTTGCAGAAGTTGTGTAACGAAAAAAAACAACTCGCTGTTTTGAATATTCCGTTGCTGCTCGAGAGCGGTGCTTACAAATACGATAAAATCCTTGCTGTTCTAGCGCCCAAGTCGGTTCGTAAAAAAAGATTTTTGGCGCGTGTTAAGGGACAAAATCTTGCAGCGAGATTCGAACAAATTTACGCTAAACAGATGAGTGATCGGGAAAGAAAAGCGCGCGCAGATTTTGTGGTGAATACAGGTGGATCAAAGGTGGAGACGGAGGAACAAGTCTTAAAAATTTTACAAAAACTATGAAACAGACACTCATTATTTTGACATTACTACTCACAGGTTGCTCCTCATTTCGTGAGTCGCTCGGGCAATATAATCTGCCGACACAAAATATTCCGGAGGCAAAGAGAGAGGGGCGCGTTTGTTACTATACCAGCGATCTAAAATTTTGGGGATCAAATATTGATTTCACCATCGACAGCGCGCGCAGGGATGGGGGTATTACCAACATCATCGCCATCGAAAAAGAAGTATGCGGAAATTTTCTATTGCGCCGGAAGTGCATCATTGTTCGTGGCAACTAAGGCTGGTGACTTCTTTTTTAGTTCCTTAGCCGCCACTGCAAAATCATCTTGAAACTCTTTATTCTGCATCAAGCCGCCAAGAACAAGGCGCGCCATCTGTTCGCCGGCGATGAGATCGTGAGGATAATGCATGCCAATCAACACGCGACGTTGCAATATTTTTTTAGCCAGATTCTCGAGATCGTCTTTTTTTGTAGGGATGAGTAACGCTAGGATTTGTACACCAACATAGCTGCCAACCGCATGCCCGCTTGGATAAGACTGTCCTTGGCTCGGGGTGATGAACATGTTTATGCGCTTGTCGACAAGATAAGGACGTGGCACATTCCAATATTGCTTGGCGTGTTTAGTGACATCGCGTGAGGTGCTGAAAACGCGATCCATAAGGTGATAGAGATGAGGATGAGTTTTGCGGGTGATGTCGCGGCCGATAAACTGTACAAAAATATCCGGACGCAGATGCTTCTCGCGCGAGGCCAACTCTAACTCGTTTAAGTTAAAGTTTCTTTGTACTTTAATGACATGCTCGATTTCACTTTTCCATTCAAGGCTGTCTTTGGCGAATGGTGGCTCGATTAGTGTTGGCGGGATCGATTCACCGACAAAATATTTTTCCGTTGTTGCGCTGCAGGCAGGCAGGATTAAAAAAAGAACTATGGAAATTTGACGAAACATGAATAAAAAAAATCTTAATAGAACCTCATCCCGCCTAATGGCAGTGCAGATTTTTTATCAGTATGATTTTTATGCTGGCAAAAAATCTCTCGAAGAAATCAGGCGCGAAATCATTGAAAGTCACGCCTCAAAAAAAATCGATGCAAATTTTCTGGAAGGATTGGTTGTTGGTTTGCCCTTATCGCTTGCTGAGATTGATGCGGAGATTTCTAAGTTTTTACAACAAGGTTGGAGTCTCGATAAGCTTGATCGCGTGATGTTGCAGATTATACGCTTAGCGGTGTTCGAGTTACGCTCCATGAAAGATATTCCGTCGAAGGTAGTGATCGATGAATATGTCGCTCTTGCCGTCCGATTTTTTGATTCCAAAAAAACCGCCTTCGTTAATGCCGTTTTGGATAAGATCAGTGCCCAGTTACCAGTGCCCAGTGCTCAGTAGTTATGAGAGTCTGGGCACTGAGCGCTGAGCACTGAGCACTGAATAACAAATGAAATTCCTGACTTATAAAAACCGCAACGAGCTTTTTGTTGAAGATATCGCCATCACAGAAATCTCTAATGCTGTTGGCACGCCGTTTTATTGTTACTCGCGCAAGAGCTTAATCGAAAATTTCCATAGTTTTTCTGACGCTTTCACTGGTGCCAACATCGCTAATTACAAAATCTGTTACGCGATTAAGGCCAACTACAATACACATCTCGTTAGGATCTTAGCAGAGCTTGGTGCCGGGGTTGACGCAGTTTCCGCCGGCGAAATTTTTCGGGCGATTAGGGCAGGGGTTAATCCACAAAAAATCGTTTTTGCGGGAGTTGGTAAAACGCGCGAAGAGGTGAGCTACGCGCTTTTGCAAGGTGTCGAAGAGTTTTCTGTTGAGTCAGTACCGGAGATGTTTTTGCTCAATGAAGTCGCCTGTGGCCTGCGTAAAAAGGTGAAGTTTTCGTTACGCGTTAATCCAAATGTTGATGCCAAGACTCACGACAAGATCTCAACTGGTCGTAAGGGCGATAAGTTTGGAGTGGATATTGATCTAGCAGAAGAGATTTACGCGCAAGCGGCAAAACTGCCGGGGCTTAAGATTCATGGTATCTCGACTCACATAGGCTCGCAGATTACATCGCTTGAACCTTTCACCGCCGCCTTCACCAAACTACGCGAGCTGTGTTTACGCCTACGTGCGCAAGGTTACAGCATTTCCTGTCTCGATTTTGGCGGCGGCATCGGCATCCTCTATAAAAATGAAAACACACTGCTGATCCAGGATTACGCTGATCTCATTAAAGAACTGACTTGTGACTTAGATGTACAGATTACCATCGCGCCAGGCCGCGCGCTGGTTGGCAGTGCTGGTGTTTTAGTTAGCAAGATCATCTTCCTCAAAGAAGCTGCGGCGAAAAACTTCGTAGTTATTGATGCGGCGATGAATGATCTCATGCGTCCCGGGCTTTACGGCGCTTACCACGAAGTGTTTCCGGTAGTTAAAAAAACCGGCATGAAACTGGTCTGTGACTTGGTCGGTCCTATTTGTGAAACAACCGACACTCTCGCTAAAAACCGTGAGTTGATTGATCCGAGAGCGGATGAGTTGCTAGTGCTTGCCAGTGCAGGCGCCTATGGCTCATCGATGAGTAACGAGTATAACTGTCGTCCGCTAATCCCGGAAGTTTTGGTTGATGGAAACAGCTTCAAGCTAATCCGTCGTAGACCAAGCTTTGAAGAGATGCTGCGGCTGGAATTTTAGTGCCCAGTGCTCAGTGCTCAGTGATTATGAGAGCCTGGGCACAGAGCACTGAGTACTAATAAAATGACTAAAAAAATACTCATCGCCAAGATCATTACCGCCTTTGGAATCAAGGGTGAAGTCAAGATAGTTGCTTACTGCCAAGATCATCTAAATCTCGAAAAATACTCGCTTAGCGATGCGCAAGGAAATGCGATTAGGCTTGTGATTAGCAACAAAAATAAGGTGGTAGTTGGTATCGCTTCCGGTGATCCAATCGTTATCGCTAAGATCGACGGAGTCACTGATCGTAATGCTGCAGAGCTTCTGCGCGGTGTAGAGATTTTTGCCGATCGCACAGATTTTGCACCTGCTGCTAAGAATGAGTTTTATTATGCCGACCTCATTGGCCTTACCGTCGTCGATATGAACTCTAAAGAAGTCGGCACGGTTATGGATGTCTTGGATTACGGCGCCGGCGGTGTCATTGAGATTAAGTTCCTCGACAATCACACCGATAACTTTCCATTCAAAGATCAGTTCTTTCCTGAGGTGAATCTCACCAAAGGATTCATCCGTCTAGGATAAAAGGGGTCTGACCCCTTTTAGACCTATTTTATATTTTATGACTAACGAAAAATACGCGATTCGGTTTGGGCTTGGGGCGATTAAGGCTGTTGGGCTTGGCATGATGGAGGCCGTGGTGGCAGAGCGGCAGACTCATGGTGAGTTTGGTGATGTTTATGATTTTGCGCGGCGCATAAATCCGCGGATGGTTAATAAGAAGTCAATTGAGGCCTTAGCCAAGGCTGGCGCCTTTGACTCGATCCACACGAATCGCCAACAGATCGCCGAATCCTTCGAAATACTTTCTGCTTATTCTATTCGGCAAAATGAGGAAGCCTCCTCTGATCAGATGACTTTATTTGCAGGAACGAAGGAGGCGGATGTGAAGCCGCAACTCAAGCAAAGCGGGGACTTTAATGGTCGCGAAAGATTAAAAAGTGAGTTCGAGGCTTTTGGGTTTTTTTTAAGCTCTCACCCGCTTGATGAGGTGGCATCTGATCTACGTAAGCGTGGCGTGATTTTTTCGGACAAGATTGAGCGTGATGAGTTGCGGGATGGCATGTTGGTTAAGATGGCAGGGGTGGTGGCGACAAGCAAACACCGTTCTAGCGTGCGTGGCCGTTTTGCTTACGTCACTTTTTCTGATATGTTTGGAATTTCTGAGGCGATGATTTTTGATGAAGCACTTATCACCTCAGCGCGTGATATTTTGGTTGATGGTAGCTCAGTAGTGTTTGAATGCTTGATTCGTAAGGATCAAGGCGGGGCAAGGATTTTAATTCAAAGCTTAAAAAAGACTGAGGATTTTATTAAAAATACCGAAGCGGCGAAGCAGGAATTTGAAGATATTAAGCAGCAGTTTGTACGTAGCCAAAGACCAAGAAATGCCGAGCCAAAAAAAGTAGCGCAACCAGCACCAGTAGCGCTCCAACAGCCAAGGCAAATACCAGCGCAGTTAGAGATTAAGATTACAAAACGTGATCAGATCTTGATGTTAAAATCATTATTGCAGCAGCTTGTGGCGGCGGATCAGCAGCAAAATACTACCGAGATTTTTTTGCTTGCCGACGGAAAAAAAGTTCAGCTCACGCAGAAGTTTTTGCTTACGGAGATAGATCTATTGCGGATCAACCACATTCTTGGGTAACTTTCCCACTTCAAAAAAAACATCGATCGGAATGCCGCCACGCGGATTCCAGTATCCGGCGATCCTTAACCACTTCGGTTTAATGCATTTCGTGATATCCTTGGCGACCTGCACCGTACAGTCCTCGTGAAATGCGCCATGATTGCGGTAGGAAAAAAGATACAGCTTTAGTGACTTACTCTCTAGAAGGGAGGCGCTCGGAACATAATCTATCACAAACTCGGCGAAGTCGGGCTGACCGGTAACTGGGCAGAGCGAAGTAAATTCCGGACAAGTAAAGCGTGCGACGTAATCAGTGTCGGGATGAGGATTGACCACGGCTTGCAGGATTTTGTGATCTGGCTTGTTAAGTTGGTAAACAGTCTTTTTTCCGAGAAGAGGTTTTGATTTTTTTATCATTTTATGTCTGATTTTTTTACCGAATTCCAAACGAGATTGATTACAGATTTAGCGCTAGAGGCCGGAGAAATTATGGTGCGAGCTTTTAGGACCAAAGATTTTTCGCTGCAAAAAAAAGCTGATGGATCGGAGGTGACGTCGGCGGATATCGCAGTAAGTAAGTTTTTGTACGAGCGCTTGCAGCTTCACTTTCCAGAGATTCCGATCGTGTGTGAAGAGGGTGAGTCGCATGATGTTTTGGGCGATATTTTTTTCTTGATCGACCCGATTGATGGCACGTCCAGCTTCGTTAAAGGCAATACCGACTTCTCGCTAAACATCGCCGTAATCCAAAATCGCAAACCGGTTTTTGGCTTGATCTATGCGCCTTTGTTTGAGGGCGGAAAGATGGCGTTCAGTGGTCAGTGCCCAGTGCCCAGTGTTAAATTTAAAGATTGCCTCCGCATCATCACCAGTACTCGCTCCAAAGACCACGACATTCAGAGTTTTGTGTCACGGATTTTTCCAGATTTTCGTGATAATTTTGTTGTTGAAAAACTCTCTTCCGCGGCGAAGTTTTTCCGTTTGCTTGAGGGTGATGCCGATCTTTATCTACATTTTCGTCCTTCGATGGAATGGGATATTGCAGCAGGCCAGGCGCTGGTTTGTGAGTTTGGAGGAAAACTAAAAAATTTTTCGCGCGAAGGGTTGAGTTTTGTGCTAGGCGAGGAGATGTTGTATAAAAAACCAGCTTTCGAAAACCCACCTTTCTGCGTTATCAGTGCCCACTGCCCAGAGTAGATTGCTTCGGCTTGCTTCGCAAACCTCGCAATGATGAACTACTACTTCCTCGTCATTGCGAGCCAGGTAAAGTCTGGCGTGGCTATCCATCTGAGCACTGAGTCCCTTTGCACTAAGCATTATCTTGTATAACATGGTCAAAAAATTCACTGCCAACTGCGACTTTGGTGGGCAAAGATCGCCGGTTGATCTTTATGTTGGTAGTCCCGCTCTAGGCTCGCATCCGCTTGGATTTCAGAGTAAGTGGTTAGCATCAAAGCGCGGTACAATCCCGCCAGAAATCATGACATCTTTTGGTAAGTTGGTTGAGATTGCGGAGCGGAATCGCGTTCCGTTTGAGGATTTGTGCGAATATGTAATCGATGAGTTGCGAGCCAATAATGCCATCGTTTCTGATACCAAAAAGGCGACGGAGATCTCTCGGAAAGATTAGTGTCCAGTGCCAAGTATGAATCGCCGCGCCAGACGGAGTCTGGATCGTGATGACGAGGAGAGTTCCATCGTCATTGCGAGGCTAACGAAGTTAGCCGCGGCAATCCATCTTCCGCACTAAGCACTTACTTACTAGGCACTTACTTAAAAAATGACGAACAAAAACAAACATATCGCCGTCCTCATGGGCGGCTGGAACTCGGAGCGCGAGGTTTCGCTGTGTTCGGGTGAGGCGGTTTATGCGGCGCTGATCAAGCTTGGTTATCGCGCGACCAAGATAGATTTTTCGCGTCGGATTTTTGCGCAACTGGAAGAAACAAAGCCGGACATCATCTTTAATGCATTGCATGGTCAGTATGGTGAGGATGGCCGAATCCAGGGCGTTCTCGATATCTTGCAAATCCCTTACACCCACTCCGGAATCGTCGCTTCCGCGATTTGCATGGACAAGGTTTTGACGAGAAAAATTTGTACAACTGTTGGCGTAAAATCGCCGCATTACGAAATTCTAAAGAAGGGCGAAGACGCGCAAAATAAAGAAAAAATTTTCGCTGTCGGCAAGCCTTTGGTGATCAAGCCGATTCACGAAGGATCGTCAGTTGGTGTCGAAGTAATTCTACCAAATACAAAGTTCGATTTCGCCGAATATGAGTGGAAATATGGCGACGAAATCATCGTCGAAAAATATTTAGCCGGCCAAGAAATTCAGGTTGCGGTAATGAATGGCAAAGCTCTCGGCGCAATCGAAGTAAGGCCGCACGGCTTGTTTTACGATTACAAATGTAAATACACTGCAGGCATGACTGATTACATTATGCCAGCCGAAATCAGTGCCGAAAAATATGCGGAAGTTTTGGATTTAGCTGAGCGCTGTCATTCGGTTGTCGGTTGTCGCGGCGTCAGCAGAATCGACTTTATTTTGAATAATAAAGACGGCGGTGACGATAATTTTTATCTACTTGAAACTAACACTCACCCGGGTTTTACCGCAACTTCTTTGGTACCAAAAATCGCTAAACATGTCGGAATTTCTTTCGAGGAGATTGTGGAGTTCCTAGTTAACACCGCGCGCTGTGAGTGATCTCGTTTTTGTTAATCCGTTTTTTCGTAAGTTGCGGATAGTTTTTGTGGAGATGATCAAGCCTTGGCTGATCAAGGCGTTGTTGGCTTCGCTACTGTTGTTGGTTTTGGCGCTTCTCGGTTTGAAGATCTTTAAGCCGGATTTTTTGCAGAGGTTTTACACCGAATCTCTCTATTCCTGGCGCGGATATTTTTTTGCTAAACTAAACGGCGATCACCACGAATTCTCACAGATCAACATCGTTGGTAATAAGCGTGTCTCTAGGGACGAGATCGTGCGCGTGATTAATGAAGCGAAAAAAAATCAGCCGGAGTTTTTGATTCAGAATATTATCGATGAGATCAAAACGCAGCTGTTATGGATTAATAAAATCACCATCACCCGCACCATGCCAAACATATTAAACGTTGCGGTTGTAGAGTTCGTGCCATTTGCGATCTGGCAGAATGATGGTGCGAAATATCTGATTGATAAGGAGGGGAATCTTGTGCCCTTTGAGGATTTGGAGGAGTTTCGGCATATGGTCATCCTGTCGGGAGATGGTGCCAATACTCACGTCAGGTCACTCTTCAACCTGCTGACCATCGATCCGCTTTTAAGCAAAAATATTTTTTCTGCGGTTTGGGTTGGGGTACGTAGATGGGATATTCGTTTCGAAAACGGTTTGTTGGTGAAACTGCCTGAAACCAACATCGCCGAGGCCTGGCAGCACTTAATTAAAATCAACAACATGCCAGGCTCTTTGACTGGCCTCAAAATGATCGATCTACGTGTACTCGAAAAAATTTACTTGGAGTATGATGATTCGGTGATTAAGGAGATGAAGGAATTGTAGTTCAGTGCCCAGTGCTCAGTGCTCAGTGCTCAGTGATTATGAGAGCCTGAGCACTGAGCACTTCTGCACCGAGCACTAATAAAACAGAGTAATGTCCAAAAAACCTCGTAACGGAAAAATCATCGCCTGCCTTGATATGGGCTCGTCCAAGCTGGTTTGCGTGATCGCTTCAATCGATGGAGAAGAGATAAAAATTCTTGGTCACGGCCACAAAGAATCGCGCGGGATTATGGCCAGTGCGATTTCTGATATGCGTTTGGCGCAGAAGTCGATAACCAACACCGTCGCAGAAGCGGAGCGGATGGCGGGCTTTAATGTTAATCAGCTTTTAATCGGGATTTCTGGCAGTCAGGTCACCTCAACTCATCAGGATGTTGAGTGCAAAGTCGGATCGGATGTCGTCAAAAATTCCGACATCATCAATCTCACCAACAAGGTTCGTGCCGAGTTTAAGAAAAAAAATCGTGAGATCATCCATCTCGTGCCGCTGCAATACCGCCTCGATGATTCGGAGCCGATCAGCAATCCGCGCTACATGTCGGGTAAGAAGCTCTACGCCAAGTTCCACGTTGTTTCCACTTCGCAGACAACCATAAAAAATATCGAGAACTGTCTGAAACGCTGCCAGCTTTCGGTGAATAGCTACATAGTTGAGCCCTACGCCTCAGCGCTTTCCTGTCTTTCTGAAAATGAAATGAATATTGGCACGCTGTTGCTTGACATCGGTGGCAGCTCGACTTCCTTTTGTTTAATCAGCGAGGGCAAGCTGGTTTATACAGGAAACTCAAGGATCGGCGGCTCGCACATCACCAAGGATATATCGACGATTCTCGGCGTCAGTTTTTCGACAGCGGAGAAGATTAAAAACCTTAACAGTTCGCTGCTGATCTCGCCAATCGAGGAGCGCGAGGTAATCAGGTTTCGGACGGAAGATGTTGAGGATGGTGAGGTGATCAGCATCACGCGACTTGAGCTTTGCGAGATTATCTCCTCGCGTTTGGAGGAGTTGTTCGAGTCAGTAAAATCAGTTTTAGAAAAATCCGGAGTGCCGTTTCATATGTTAGGAAACATTGTGATTACCGGAGGTGTTTCCTTGGTTGTTGGGATCGACAAGCTCGCTACGGAAATCTTTGGAAAAAACGTCCGTATCGGCTATCCGAATCGCCTTAGTCAGCTACAGTCTGGAATCATTAATCCCGCTAACTCCTGCCCGATTGGGATGCTGGCATTTTTGCGTAATCTTCATCTGCGCGAAAAAATTAAGAGCGGCTTTGAAACCAAGACCAGCCTATTTAGAAGGCTGATTGATAAGTTAGTGATGTAGCACATAAGACATAGGTACGCACCACAGCCAGAAAAAACCGACGAAATTTCAAAGCAAAAGTTAGATTTTGCGTAAGTCCCAATTAAATAACGCTACTGGTGCTGTTGTGCCACCGGATGGTGAGGTAATGAGTATTGTGCCATAACATGAAGAGTTAATCATCGAGGCCAAGGTAAAACCGCAGGATATTGATAATATTGCAGTTGGTATGAAGTCGAAGATTCAGCTTACTGTTTACAAGGGCAAAAAAGTTCCAAAGCTCAATGGTGAAGTAATCAATGTTTCACCGGATATTCTAACTAATGAGCAAAGTGGTGAATCATATATTTCTTAGCACGTGCGGCTATCAGCAAAGAGGATATTGATGACCTAAAAGAGAAGATTGAACTTTATCCCGGAATGCCTGCACAGGTGTTTATCATAACTAGATCAAGATCGCCAATGTCATACCTTAATTTATGATTTGGCTTATATGGTGTTTAGGGAGGAGTGAAAATCAAAGGTACCCTACCTACTTGACACCCAGATCTTGATTCATAGAAAGCCGCGCCCGCCTGGGTTCCTCAGGTGTTTTTCCTTTTTAAATTCACAAGTAACAGCGTTTTGGTGCCAAGCCTAGAGCCTATCCCCAAACTTTTTCGCCTTACTTCGCGACTCTTTTGCCACATCTTCCGGCGCAAGAATTTTTCGCAGATAGTTGCATATCTGCAAAAAATTCTTGCTGGGAAGCTGGGCAAAATAGCTCGTGAATTAAGGCGAAAAAGTTTGGGGATAGGCCCTGCTTGGTTTGCTGCGACTTGGTAACTAACCAAATAACTAAAAATTATGTCTACCGAACTTCCAAAATTTACCATTCGTCAACTACTCGAAGCAGGTGTTCACTTTGGTCACAAGACCATGCGCCGTAATCCCAAGATGGAGAAATACATCTTCGGCAGCAGAAACGGCATCACCATCATTGACTTAAACAAAACCGCTAACTGCTTACACAACGCACTTAAAACAGTTAAAGAAATCGCCAAAAATAATGGTCGTATCCTTTTCGTTGGAACCAAGAAACAAGCGGTTGAGCCTGTTGCTGAAGCAGCAAAGAGATGTGGTCAATATTACGTAAATCAGCGTTGGCTTGGAGGTATGCTTACCAATTGGAAAACAGTTTCGCAGTCAATCAAAACCTTAAAGAAAATCGAAGGGCAGCTCTCTGACACTGAAGTGGGCTATAACAAGAAAGAAAAGCTCGTTCTCGAAAGACAAAGGCAAAAACTCGAAGACACTCTTGGGGGCATTAAAAATATGGGAGGATATCCAGACTTGGTTTTCATCATCGATACCAACAAGGAATCGATCGCTTTTCTTGAAGCGAGCAAGCTAAACGTTCCGATCATGGCGGTGCTTGATTCCAACTGTAATCCGGATGGTGTGACTTTCCCAATTCCAGGAAATGATGACTCAGCAAAATCGATTAAGCTCTACTGCCGCCTGCTTTCAGATGCCGCGATTGCTGGCATCAAAGAAAATATGGCTCTTGCTGGAATCGATGTCAGCAAGCTCGAAGACGACAATGTTGCCGAGATGAAAAAGCCAGTTGAAGAGAAGAGAGAAGAAAAAAATCCAGCCAGAAAAGAGCATAAAAAAATCGTCAAAGTCGTTGAGAAGGCAGATGAAAAGCCGGCTAAAAAAGTTTTCAAAAAGCCGGTAAAAAAAGCTGAAGAAAAAGCTCCCGCTAAAAAACCGGTGGCGAAGAAGCCGGCTGCTAAAAAATAATTTGGGTCATTGTGAGCCAGGCTTAGCTTGGCGCGGCAATCTATTTGTTTTGTGGATTGCCTCACCACTAGAAGTGGCTAGCAATGACGATCCGAACTTAACTAACCCCACCAACTACAGACTTTTACAATGGCTGATCTCTCTCTAATCAAAAAACTACGCGAAGCCACTGGCTGTGGTATCGCCGACTGCAACAAGGCACTTGCTGCAACCAATGACAGTCTCGAGGAGGCGGTTGATTGGTTGCGTAAAAAAGGTCTTTCTTCTGCTGCTAAAAAAAGTGGACGCGTGACTTCTGAAGGTGCTGTTGCTGTTCACATCGATGGCAAAAAAGCCGTTGTCGTTGAGGTTAACTCTGAAACTGACTTCGTGGCGCGTAACCAAAAATTCCAAGAGTTCGTGGCAAAAGTTGTGCGCGAAGCTTTGGCGTTTGGTGAAGATATCATCAAGCTACAGGCGGCAAAAGATGAAGAAGTTAAAGAGCAAATCAGTGTGATTGGTGAAAACATCAACATCCGTCGCATCGCTTCCCTAGAGGTTTCGCAAGGATTGATCACTAGCTACATCCACAATTCAATCGCGCCAAATATGGGTAAGATTGCGGTGTTGGTAGGCTTTGAATCGCAAGCTGATGCGGAAAAGTTGAACGAGCTCGGCAAGCAAATCGCGATGCACATCGCAGCTGCGAAGCCAGAAGCACTCTCAATCGAGTCGGTCGATCCAACCAATCTTGCGCGTGAAACTGAAGTGTTAAAGGAGCAAGCTCGTGCTTCGGGTAAGCCGGAAAGCATCATTGACAAAATGATCCAAGGTAGGATTAGGAAATATTATGAGGAAGTCGTGCTGCTCGAACAAGTGTTTGTGATGGATGACAAGCTAAAGATTAAAGACTTGCTTACTTCTTTTGTTAAAGAAAATGGCGAAACAAAAATCTCCGGATTCAAGCTGTTCGTGCTTGGAGAAGGTGTAGAAAAAAAGGAAAATGATTTCGCTGCGGAAGTGGCATCGATGACAAAATAATAATGAAGCTCAAACGCATTCTCTTCAAAGTTTCTGGTGAAGCATTAATGGGCAATCGGGCTTTTGGCCACGATCCGCAAGCCATCGAAAAAATCTGCAATCAAATCATTTCTGCTCATAAGCTTGGATGCGAGGTCTGCATTGTTGTTGGTGGTGGAAATATTTTTCGTGGCGTTTCGCAAGCGGCGGAAGGAATGGAGAGAGTTACTGCTGATTACATGGGCATGCTTGCCACTTGTATTAACGGTCTCGCGCTACAAAGCGCTCTCGACAAAAGCGGAGTGGACACTCGCATGCTTTCAGCGATTCCAATGAACACAGTTTGTGAGCCTTACATTAAGCGCCGTGCCGCTCGCCACCTAGAAAAGGGAAGGGTGATTATTTTTTCTGCTGGAACCGGAAATCCTTTTTTTACTACTGATACTGCGGCGGTATTACGCGCAGTTGAAATGGGCTGTGATGCGATTTTAAAGGGCACGCAAGTAGATGGTGTTTACTCGGCTGATCCCAAACTCGACAAAACCGCCATTCGTTATGACAAGGTCAAATATCTTGACGTAATCAAACAAGATCTTCGCGTGATGGATCAAACCGCTATCACTCTCGCCAAAGACAACAAACTTCCAATCATCATTTTCTCAATTAAAGAGGAAGATGCTTTGCAGCAGGTGGTGCAAGGTGCGGGGAAGTTCACAATCATAAACTAACATGCTCAACCAACTTGCCGACAAGGCTCGTCAAAAAATGGAAGAAACAATGGTTTCGCTGAAGCGTGATCTTGATTCGATTTCAACTGGTCGTGCTCATCCGAGTTTGCTCGACACGGTGAAGGTCGAGTTTTACGGCCAGTTTATGCCAATCTCACAACTTGGCTCAATCTCTGTTCCGGAAGCCACAACTCTAGCGGTTCAGGTTTGGGATCGTGACAGCGTGAAGGCGGTAGAGAAGGCAATCATCAACTCCAATCTCGGCTTCAATCCAATGGTTGATGGTATGACTTTGCGTATCGCTATTCCAAAACTTAGCGAAGAGCGCCGCCGTGATCTGTCTAGGCTCGCCAAGAAATATGGCGAAGATAAAAAGATCGCTCTACGCAACATTCGTCGCGACATTTTGGACGAATTCAAAAAACACGAAAAGGAAGTTGGTAAGGATCAAATCCACTCTTTGACTGATGTTGTGCAAAAAATCACTGATGAGTTTGTGAAGAAAACCGATGATGCTGTTGCCGCGAAGGAAAAAGATTTGATGAAGGTCTAGAACATGTGTAGAATCTCTAACTCCGGATGGGTGTCTAGCGCGGTTTTCTGCGCTTCTTCGTTCACAGTATGTCTTTATATGCCTCACTTCCGATACCCGAATAACCGCGCTATCCACTGCACCGGAAGCGAGATTCTAAACATGTTCTAAGGAGTGGTATCTGTTGTTCCGCAGCACATCGCCATCATTATGGATGGCAACGCTAGATGGGCGAAGCAGAAGAAACTTCCTTTGCAGCTTGGTCACAAAAAAGGTTCAGAAAATCTGCGTAAAATCGCCGAGGCCTGTATCGATCTTGGTGTGAAGTTTTTAACAGTTTATGCCTTCTCCTCAGAAAACTGGGATCGCCCACATGATGAAGTGGATTATCTGATGAAGCTGCTTGATGAATATCTCGAAAAAGAAACTAAGTCGCTGATCGAAAAAGATGTGAAGATTGTAATCTCGGGAAACTTAGAGCGGCTTAGTGTGGTAACAAAAACAAAAATCCAAAATCTCGAAGATCTTACCAAAAATAATCGCGCTTTAACTCTCAACATAGCCTTCTCTTACGGTGCCAGACAGGAGCTGATCGATGCTGTTAGAAAAATTATCGAACAAAAAATCATCGCTCAAGATGTTACCGAAAATCTGATCTCGCAAAATCTTTACCATCCCGAAATCCCAGATCCGTGCTTACTCATTCGTACCGCTGGTGATTCACGCGTGAGTAATTTTTTGCTTTGGCAGATTGCTTATTGCGAGCTTTACTTTACCAAAACTTACTGGCCTGATTTTGATAAAAACGAACTGACTCTGGCCATCCAAGACTTCAACAACAGAGAGAGGAAATATGGTAAAAGACCTAATTAACAGACTGATTTCGCATGTGCATTTTCTAGAGCCGCGCGAAAACACAAAACAGCGCGTAATTAGTTCGCTGATCCTCATCTCGCTTGCTCTCTATGCGATTTTTTACTCGGTGAATTTTTTCATCATACTAGCCATCGGAGTAGCGATGATGATGACCACCGAATGGCTCGATATGATTCGTCGTGAGTATGACCAAACCAAATGGCGCACCATTGGCCTTACCTACATCCTCATTCCGATTTTCTCCGTCATCAAAATCCGCATGATCGATGCCAACATCCTTTTCTGGATGTTTGCGGTGATTTGGGCGACCGACATCTTCGCATTTTTTGCAGGCAGAAGTTTGGGTGGACCAAAACTTGCGCCAAAAATCAGTCCAAACAAAACATGGTCTGGATTGGCTGGAGGCATGCTCGCAAGCATCATCATAGGTTTCTTAAGCTCCTTTATGTTTCCTGGTGGCATCATCTTCTTCGTTTTCGTGAGTTTGTTTTTATCTGTGATCGAACAAGGAAGCGACCTACTCGAATCGAAGTTCAAAAGAATTTTTGGCGTGAAGGACAGCG
>VGDN01000005.1 GCA_016869695.1 Alphaproteobacteria bacterium | reverse complement strand
GGGGTTAGAGCTGGTTTGGTAGGATCATTTTTGGTGATGATCATCTTCCTTCTTTTTGCCTTCCCAATTGGCGTGATGTGTGCTTTTTATCTCGAAGAATTCGCGCCGAGAAATCGCCTCACCGATATCGTCGAGATCAGCGTCAACAACCTCGCCGCGATCCCGTCGATCATTTACGGATTGCTTGGACTAACGGTTTATATCCAACTCATGCACATACCTCGATCCTCGAGTTTGGTGGGTGGATTGACCCTCTTCATGCTTGTTTTGCCGGTGATAATAATTGCCACGCGCAACACCATTCGCTCTATTCCAAACTCGATTCGTGACGGCGCAGCTGCTATCGGAGCGTCGCAGATGCAGATTACGCTGCACCATCTTCTACCACTTTCTATGCCGGGAATCATGACCGGAACGATCCTCGCCGTTTCACGCGCCCTCGGCGAAACCGCGCCGCTCTTGATGATCGGCATGATCGCCTTCATCGCCGACGTACCGCAAAACTTCACTGATCCAACAACCGTGCTGCCCGTACAGATTTATCTTTGGTCTGATTTACCTGAGGAGGGATTTGCCGAAAAGACCTCGGCAGCAATCCTACTACTGCTTACGGTATTGATCCTCTTTAATTTGCTGGCGATTTTCTTACGGAAGAAGTTCGAGCGGAGGTGGTAGAAATGTTCCACGTGGAACATTCATAACTTACGCAAAACCTGCCTTTTGCTTCTAAATATTTTTCTCATCGATTTTAGTTTTCATCCTTAGCAAAGCGAAGGATCTCGGTAGATCAGGCTTTTATTGGTTGGACGATATACTTCACTAGACTTCCTTCCCATTTGTCCGATGCCAGGAATTTTGCAGTCGATGTTATGATCGCCGCTGACCAAGCGGATGTTTTTTTGTCTCTTTAGCACTGTTACCATCTTTTAGAAGATGGCCGTCTTTGCAGACATATTCGTAGCCGCATTGGTGGCATGGCGGAATTATTATTTTCGCCATGCTTTCTCTTTGCTTGTTGTAAAAATTTTTCCGCAGCTTCTCAGGAATTCTCTAGCCCCACAAGCTTCAACCTTGTCATGCATTTTGTAACGCCGATTGCCGGGATGGATTGCGAAAATTTTCTCGAGCCTTAGGTCTTGTAGGGCGGAGTGCGTGCCTCGGGTTACTTGTGGTGTTTGAGAAAATTTGATTTCGAAACCGAAACGTCGACCATTTTTGATGATTAGCAGATCGAGCTTCGCATTGTTATGAGTTGCCCAGAAGTAGCATTCATTTGGTGCGGCATCGATAGCGCGAATGATCTCTTCCATAACAAAACCTTCCCAGGAAGCGCCGAGTTTGGGATGGCGAAGTAAGGCATGTTTTTCTTTGATGCCGAGATGGTGATGAAAAATTCCACTATCGCGAAAATAAATCTTAGGTGATTTGACCTGACGTTTGTTGATGTTCTCGAGCCAAGGCTGGAGCTGACGGATCATCAAAGTATGAGTCAGAATATCGGCATAATCTTGGATTGTATTATATGACCAACCCAGGGAACGACTAAGCTCAGAGGCGTTGAAAACATTGCCGTGATAATGTGCCAACATCATCCAAAAATTTTCTAACTTGTGGGGTGATATGCGGATGCCGAGGCTAGGAATGTCCCGCTCTAAGAAGGTGCGGACATAGTCGCTGCGCCAGTTGAAGCTGTTTTCCTCGCTCTTGGTCAAAAAGGATTTTGGGAATCCGCCTCGTAGCCAGAGCTTTTCGAGATTGTCGGTTTCATTAAAGTTGAAGGGGGTGAGTTCGAGGTAAGAGATGCGGCCAGCGAGTGTTTCGGAAGATTGCTTGATCAGCTCGCGCTGGGCACTGCCTAGAATTAAATATTTCTGTTTGTTTTTTGGGCGGTCGACCAATACGCGCAAACTCTGGAACAAATCAGGGCGGCGCTGAATTTTATCAATCACGATTAAGCCTTTTAATCCGGATAATGCGGTTTCGGGATTGGCCAGATGATCAAGATCTGATTTTTTCTCTAAGTCAAAATAGTTATGCGCACGATATTTGCCTTTTTCCTTAAGAAATTCACGAGCTATCGTTGTTTTCCCGCACTGTCCTGGACCAAGCAAGGCCACAATCGGACTAACCCCAAATGTTTTGTTTATTTTCTTATAAAAGTCTTTTCGTATCATAAATAATGACCATGAAAATTAAAGATTAGTTCCGTAATATTCATGCTTAGCTTCTAAAGACAACATGACTAGAACCAGAATCGTTGGCATCTTAAACATCACTCCTGACTCGTTTTTTGATGGTGGGAAGTTTGATTCACTTGAGTCAGCACTTACTCATACTAAGCAGATGATCGATGAAGGTGCTGCTGTGATTGATGTTGGGGCGGAGTCAACAAGGCCAAAATCCGTGGCACTAACTGCAGCGGAAGAATGGGCGCGTTTGGAAAATATTTTGCCGGCGGTGGTTCGCTTAGCCAAGATGCGCGGAATCAAGATTAGCATTGATTCCTATCACTTCGAAACAATCCAGAAAGCACATGATTTGGGGGTGGATATCATAAATGATGTTAGTGGTTTGATCGACAAGAGAATCATCGATTTCATCGCTGCAAAAAACATCACGACGATTTTAATGCATAACCTGGCGATCCACTCTAACCCTAATCTCATCGTTAATCAGCATCTCAATATCAACGCAGAAATTTTACGGTGGGCTTCAGAAAAAATTTTCTCTCTCACCAAAAAAGGAGTAAAAAAATCACAGCTAATTTTTGATCCAGGAATTGGCTTTTCTAAGGATGCAGCGCAGTCGATTCGGATTTTGAAGAATATCGATTCATACAGAGCCCTTGGCCTTCCGCTCTATGTCGGCCATTCCAAGAAATCTTTTCTTGATGCGTTAGATATCCCGGGCGATCGCGCCCAAAAAACTCTCGAGGTCACGAAGTTTCTAGCGGAAAGAAATGTAGAATTTTTGCGAGTACACGATGTGAGAGAAAATTTTATGGCCTTCCCTTGTAAGGGCTAATCAACTCAACTAGATGGCTGCGCTCTATCCCAACTTAAAAGTCAAGAATAATGTCTAGCAAAGTAATTGGTATCGACCTAGGTACTACAAACTCCTGTGTTGCCATCATGGAAGGCAAGAACACAAAAGTGATCGAAAATGCTGAGGGTGCGCGCACTACTCCATCAATTATCGGCTTCCTTGCCAATGGCGAGAAAACTGTCGGAGCGCCAGCAAAGCGCCAGGCGGTGACCAATCCGCAAAACACAGTTTTTGGCATTAAGCGTTTGATTGGTCGTCGCAATGATGACCCGATGACCGAAAAAGATCGCAAGCTTGTGCCTTACAAAATCGTGCCTTCAGCCAATGGTGATGCTTGGGTAGAAGTGAAGGGTGAGAAATATTCGCCAAGCCAAATCTCGGCATTCACTTTGATTAAGATGAAAGAAACCGCCGAAAGTTATCTCGGTGAAAAAGTGGAAAAGGCGGTGATCACTGTGCCGGCTTATTTCAATGATTCCCAACGTCAGGCAACGAAAGATGCTGGTAAAATTGCTGGTCTTGATGTGTTACGCATCATCAACGAGCCAACCGCTGCGGCACTCGCTTACGGCTTCGAAAAAAAGAATGGCCAAACCATTGTCGTTTATGATTTGGGCGGCGGAACTTTTGACGTTTCTGTTCTTGAGATTGGTGACGGTGTGTTTGAGGTGAAGGCAACCAACGGCGACACTTTCCTTGGTGGCGAAGATTTCGATATGCGCATCCAAGAATTCCTCACTGGCGAATTTAAAAGAGATAATGGCATCGATCTAAGTAAGGATCCGTTGGCGTTGCAGCGCTTGAAGGAGGCTGCGGAGAAGGCGAAGATCGAACTTTCTTCAACGATGGAGACCGACATCAATCTTCCCTACATCACCGCCGACGCAACTGGACCTAAGCACCTCAACCTCAAACTGACCCGTGCAAAACTTGAGCAGCTTTGTGATGACTTGATTCAACGCACCATCAAGCCGTGCGAAAATGCGTTGCAAGATGCTGGTCTAAAAGCTTCTGACATCGACGAGATTATCTTGGTTGGTGGGATGACGCGCATGCCGAAAGTGATTGAAACTGCGAAAAAACTTTTTGGTAAAGAGCCGAACAAATCGGTGAATCCTGACGAAGTTGTAGCCATCGGTGCAGCCATTCAGGGTGCAGTTCTGCAAGGTGATGTGAAGGATGTTCTTCTTCTCGATGTCACTCCGCTTTCACTCGGAATCGAAACTGCTGGCGGTGTGTTTACTCGTTTGATCGATCGCAACACAACGATCCCAACCAATAAGAGCCAGGTTTTTTCAACTGCTGCTGATAATCAAACCGCGGTGACGATCAAAGTTTATCAAGGTGAGCGCGACATCGCAGCGCATAACAAACTGCTTGGTGAGTTTAATCTCGAAGGTATCGCGCCGGCGCCACGTGGCATGCCGCAGGTTGAGGTGAGCTTCGATATCGATGCCAATGGTGTGGTGAAGGTATCAGCGAAAGACAAGGCAACCAACAAGGAACAGCAAATCCGCATCCAATCCTCCGGCGGCTTGTCTGAAGCGGAAATTCAAAAAATGATGAAGGATGCCGAAGCCAATGCTACGGCAGATAAAGCGAAGAAGGAATTCATCGAAGCCAAGAACCACGCGGATGCAGCGGTTTATGAAACCGAAAAATCTTTACGCGAACATGGTGATAAGGTTGATGCCGCAATCAAGTCAGCCATCGAGGCGGAAGTACAAAAAGTTAAGGATCTGGTTGCCAAAGATTCTGCTACTGCTGCAGAGATTAAGTCAGCAACTGAAAGCCTGATGCAATCCGCGATGAAGCTCGGCGAGGCGATTTACAAATCTGGTCAATCTGGCGCTGCTGATGCTGGAGCCAATGCTGGCTCTGGTGCAACCGAGTCTACTGCTGAAGGCGGTGAGAAGGTGGTTGATGCGGAATATGAAGAAGTGAAGGACGAGAAGAAGGAGTCGAACTAGGCTAGAACTAACTTACAGACTGGGTCAGAGACCCCGTCTCCATGTTCATGTCAAGCGCATCCGGCACATCTTAAACAGTTTTGCCCGCGGGCAAAAATTGGAATGGGTCCGCTTATATCAAGGCCTCAAGCCATAAAGTCCTAATTTGAAAAATTACGAAAAATGTTCCATGTGGAACATTTTTCAGAAACGAACAAAGTGGTCTGGATCCAGGAGCTGGGCCGACAGCTTGCTGTTTTGTTTTTGAAAAATACCTTTCGCTAGACGCATCACTGCAATCATGGCGTCGCCTACTACCTATGTTTGGTGCGGTGCAAAAATTTTTGTTTTTAGTGGAAAACTTTACTGATTATTCCTGGTTCATCTTAACCGCTTACGGACTTACGGTTGTAGTACTGATGTCGCTTCTATTTTTCACGCTGACCAAATATTTCGCCGCAAAGAATGCGAAATAAACACAAGCAAAAACGGATTATTTTTGTTGGCTCGATTTTCGCGATCTCGCTGTTGGCGCTGCTTTTTGTGATCAAAAATTTCCGCGAAAATATTGTCTTTTTTTATTCTCCAACCGAGTTGCGGCAAATTCAAAACAGGTCACGAATTGTTCGTATTGGTGGGTTAGTGAAGGATGGTTCAGTTAAAGAAATCGACGCACTCAACACCGAATTTATCGTCACTGACTTACAAAATGAGCTAAAAATTCATTACAAAGGAATCTTGCCGAATCTGTTTCGAGACAAGCAGGGTGTGGTGGTGAAGGGGGTGTTAAACGAAGATGGAAGTGAATTCTTTTCTAGCGAACTGTTGATCAAGCATGATGAAAATTACATGCCGCCGGAAGTGGCAAAATCTCTAAAGCGCTAGCTCGTTGCTTCTTTTTTCAATTACCTGCTCGAGTTGCTGATTGAAGTCATGCTTAGAGAGGCCGGGCTCGATCGGGTCAAGAAATTCCAGAATTATTTTCCCCGGTTTTTTTACGAGCTGATGTTTTGGCCAAAATTTTCCGGAGTTAAGAGCGGCTGGAACAACCTTCACGCCGCATGCCAAATAAAGAGCAGTGACACCCACTTGGTAAGGATGTTGTGCAACTGCAGCCCCTACCGGCACGCGCGTGCCTTGCGGGAAAAGCACGATTGTTTGTCCACGTGTGAGATATTCTTTTGTCTGCTTGATTAAGTCTTTCAGCGCTGATGCGCCACCTTTGCGATTAATTTTGATTCCACTCATCACCTTCAAATACCAACCGTAAAATGGGATCATCTCCAACTCTTTTTTGTAAGCATAAACCGGATGATGAAAGACGAGATGCATCACGATTGTTTCCCAGGCCGACTGATGCTTGCAGGCTACGATGCAGGGCCCTTGCGGAAGTTTTTCGAGACCGCGGATTTCATGCTCAATGCCACAAAGTTTTTTCAACATCCACAGCGATCCGATCGACCAAATCTTGGCGCCATGATCGGCCATTTTGGTGTTACGCGTGATAAAGGTGGGAGAGTAAAGGATTGGAATAATCGTCCCCCAGAGATTGAGGAGGAAGGAGAAGAGGATGGAGCGAAGAAGTTGCATGAAAAAGAAATACCAGCCAGCCGTAGCTCACAGGGGCATAGGCTGGTGCCGATTGAGAGATTCGAACTCCCGACCCACTGTTTACAAGACAGTAGCTCTACCCCTGAGCTAAATCGGCATCAAAGAAAGGCGGCGCAAATTATTTTTGGTCGAGGAAACAGCAAGCAAGTTTTGCGCACAAAAAAACCGGGTCAATCAATCAATTGACCCGGCTTAGCTTAAGCTTTAATAGTAAAACTATTGTGCAGCTGGAGCTTCAACAGCAGCTTCCGCTTTTTTAGCGCGATGCTTTTTGTTGTACTTCTTAGCTGGCTTTTCAGCAGCAACTTCAGCGGCTTTTTCAACTTTAGCTGGAGTAGCTTCTTTCTTAGCTTCAACTTTAGCAGCAGCTACAGGAGCAGCGGCTTTAGCTTCAACTTTAGCAGCAGCTACAGGAGCAGCGGCTTTAGCTTCAACTTTAGCAGCAGCTACAGGAGCAGCGGCTTTAGCTTCAACTTTTACAGCTTGTGCTTGAGCGGCAGAAGCAAAAAGAGCAACTGCAGCTATGACTAATGAAAGTTTTTTCATGTTTTTTACAAAATACATTTTGAAAAATTTCTAATCTGACGATTAGAGACCTTATGTGATGAGCCTGCCTACGTAACCAGACGACAAGAGTCCAGACGACCTCAAGCTAAGGCTATCAAATAAAGCGCGCGCAAGGTAGGAATCAAAAAATCTCTGTCAATGTCGTAAACATTCCTTTATCGCCTCTCTCACATGAGCAATCGGTTTGATTGTAAGATTATCTAACACCTCTTTTGGCATCTCTTCCAAATCCTTCATATTATCCTTTGGGATCAACACCGTCTCGATCTGGCCGCGCAGCGCCGCGAGTAGTTTTTCTTTTAGGCCGCCAATCTCGAGCACCTTGCCGGTAAGAGTGATCTCGCCGGTCATCGCCACGTCGCGGCGCACTGGTTTTTTGGTTAAAGCTGAGATCAGTGAGATGCACAAAGCCACGCCTGCAGAGGGGCCATCCTTTGGTGTTGCGCCTTCGGGAACGTGGATGTGAAAGTCAAGTTTGTTAAAACTTTTTGCTTCGACCTTGAGCTCTTTGGCGATTGATCGGGTGTAGCTCAGCGCTGCTTGAGCCGACTCCTTCATCACTTCGCCGAGACGGCCGGTGATCTGGATTTTACCGCTACCGGCGAACTTCAGCACTTCGATATCGAGCAAATCGCCGCCATATTCTGTGTAAGCCAAACCAGTTGTCACCCCAACCAAATCACGGTCGCGGGCGATACCAAAATGCTTCTTCTCGATGCCGGCATATTTGCGCAGATTCTTCTCGGTGATGTGTAGTTCCCCAGCTTCTTTGGTTACAATCACCTTCGCCGCTTTGCGTGTGAGATTACCGATCTCGCGGCTCAGATTACGCACGCCGGCCTCAAAGGTGTAGCGGCGGATCAAGGTGAGTATTGCCTCGTTAGTGATGCTAAACTCGTTTACATGTAGTCCATTTTCCTTGCGCTGGCGTGGTACCAGATGCTCCTTAGCGATATGCAGTTTTTCATTTTCAGTGTAGCCCGAAAGTCGGATGATCTCCATGCGGTCATGCAGCGGCACGGGGATTGTACTTGTGCTGTTGGCGGTGGCGACGAACATCACCTTAGAGAGATTGTAATCCACTTCGAGATAATGGTCGGAGAAGCGGTCATTCTGTTCTGGATCAAGTACCTCAAGTAGCGCTGCTGCTGGATCGCCGCGGAAGTCGTGCGACATTTTGTCGATCTCATCAAGCAACAGCATAGGATTAATCTTCTCGGCTTTGCGCATGGATTGGATGATACGGCCAGGCATTGAGCCGATGTAAGTGCGGCGATGACCGCGGATTTCAGACTCATCGCGTACGCCGCCAAGTGACACCTTAACATATTTTCTGCCAAGACTCTCGGCGATGGATTTTGCCAACGAAGTCTTGCCGACGCCTGGCGCGCCAACTAGACAGAGGATCGGCCCCCTCGAGTCTTTCGTCTTCATCTGCACAGCGATGAATTCGATAATGCGTTCCTTCACTTTTTCCAGTCCGTAATGATGCTTATCCAAAATCTTTTTGGCGTGAGTCAGATTGCTGACGAGCTTGCTTTGCTTAGTCCAAGGCAAGGCGCAAATCCATTCGAGATAGTTACGCACGACGCCTGATTCGGAGGAATATGGGTTCATTTTCTCAAGTTTGTTCAGCTCGGAATCACAGCGCTTGCGCACCTCTTTTGACAGCTTCAGCCGCCCTATTTTTTCCTTGAGTTCCTTGACCTCAGTTTCCTCATCTTGCCCTAGTTCTTTCCTAATATTTTTCATCTGCTCAGTGAGGTAAGCCTCCTTCTGATGCTTGGTGAATTTTTCCTGAACCGACTTGTTGATCCTCTCCTCTGCTTGTCCGATCTCAATTTCAGATTTTAGGATTTCGAGGAGTTTGTAGAATTTCTTAATGATGTCGTCTTCTTCCAAAACTTGTTGCTTGCTGGCTAGTGTACCGCCGATATATGTGGCGATCATGTAGATTACTTCGTGTGGCGCTTTGAGTTTATGGATAGAGGTGAGGATCTCGGGAGTGAGACGTTTGTTGTAAGAAGCGCATCTGGTGAAGCTATCGATGCAGGCTTTGATTAGGCCGAGGATCTCGTTATTGTCGGTTGGAATTTTTTGCTCGAGCACCAAATCCGCTTCGCAAGTGAAGAATTTGTCGGTGATGTGGGTGTGTTTTATGCGCGCCCTGATTAATCCCTGTAGGATCACCTTCAGTGTTCCGTCAGCAGTTCGAATCGCTTCAACAACGCTACATAAACAGCCGGTGTGATGAATATTTTGCTGACTAAATTCGTCACGATCGGGGTTGGTTTGCGTTAATGCCAACACAGGAACTCCTAAGCGTTGCGCTTCTTCAATAGAGTTAATCGACTTCTCGCGGCCAACCAAAATCGTAGTGGTCATCTGCGGAAAAATTACGATATCGCGGAGAGGAATGGTGTGGAAAATCTGCGGCTCTGGCATTTTTGATTTTTGATTTTTGATTCTAGATTTGTTGTGTATCTCCAAAATCAAGAATCAAAAATCAAAAATCAAAAATCCTAGATGTTGGTCATCTTACTCTCGGTAAGTCTCCTTGTTTGCTTCTTCTTCCTCTATAAATCCTCAGCGACACTTGGTCGGCTTGGTCGTGTGGAGGAGGAGGTAAACTTGCTTCGCAGCGAAAAAGAAAATCTGCAGCAAAAAGTCTTGGGTTTTGAAAAAGAAAATGAGCTGCTGAAGCAAGACCAGCAGAGGCTAGCGCAGGAGAAGCAAAACTGGCAGAAGGAGAAGGAGTTAGTGCTTTTCCAAATCGCTGACGAGATCACCAAGAAGAATAGCGCGCAGCAAAATCAGATCTTCGAGAACGTCACTACCAAGCTGAAGGCGTTGGATGAAGAGGTAAAAAAATCGAGCGATGAAACTAACAAAATAAAAGCCGCATTACTCACCCCTGGTGGAGCAGGTCGTACCTCTGAGATCACTTTGGAAAATATTTTGAAAGCCTCGGGACTGTTGGAGCGCGAGTCATTTAATTCGGTTGGTGATTATATTTTGCAGTCGCATTTCGGTTCGGATTTTGGCGCGGAAGCAAAACGTCCTGATGCAATTTTATTTTTGCCTGATAACCAAATCGCCGTAGTCGACAGCAAATCTTCAGCGCATTTTTTTGAGCTTGCTGAAAGTGAAGGTGAGGGTGAGGAGAAGGAGATTTTGGGTAAGTTAAGAACCATGTTTCGTCGCCATATCGAAGACTTGCGGCGCAAGGATTATGCCAGTTTCTTATTCGAGCATTTGCATGCGCAAAACCCGTCTGATTATCGCATTATATCGGTGATGTTTTTGCAGACTGAGCAGATGCTTGAAGTGCTGAAAAAAGCCGACCGTGATTTCGAACAAAGAGCCTTTGAGGCCGGAATAATCGTGGCCACGCCGGTGGCACTGATTCATCTTTTATCGAACGTAAAATTTGTGGTCGATCGCGTGAAGCAGCAGAAAAATATCGAGCTGCTGAAGGTTGAAATTGGCAAGCTGCTCGATAGTTTTGTGGTAATTGTTAAAGAGTCGGGAGAGCTAGGAAGACTGATAAATCGCGCTTTGGTGGGCTATAACAAGCTTGCCAAGAATCTCAACCGCACGACGAGTTTGAGTAAAAATATTTCCGAGTTGGGGATTGCCGGGAAGAAATCGGGAGAGGTAAAATTCTTGGAAGTTGTGGAGGTGGATGAATCTCAATAAAACTACTGACTAAAAAAATATGCGCTGCCCCTTTTGCGGTAATATCGAAACACAAGTTAAAGACAGCCGGATTTCGGATGATGGCGAGGCCATCAAGCGTAGGCGTTATTGCACTGCCTGCGATTCACGTTTTACAACCTATGAGCGCGTACAGTTGCGCGAGATTTTGGTCATCAAAAAGAACGGTGAGAAAAAAATTTTTGATCCGGAGAAGTTGAAGAAATCAATCGAGATGGCGGTGCGCAAGCGGCCTGTTGCTGAGCTACAAGTTGAGAAGTTGGTGAATAATATTGTTCGTCAGCTTGAGGTAGAAAACGAAACCGAAATTCCTTCGGCAAAAATTGGTGAGTTGGTGATGACGGCTCTGGAGAGGCTAGACAAGGTTGCCTTCGTGCGCTTTGCTTCGGTTTACAAAAATTTCGAGCGGCCGGAGGATTTCCAAAAATTCATTAAACAGGTGGTGAAGCAGTGAGTAAAGACGCTCTCCAGTTTTATATCGACAATGATTTGGCCGAGGTGATTTCTGAGAAGCCGCAGAATCATTTTACGCAAAAACAGCCAGCAAAAGAAACCGCTGAATACTTCCTCAGAACCCGTCCCAAATCTCGCTGTGACGAGTCGGAAATGGTGGATTTGCAAGCGCCGCAGCGCAGCGTATTAGACATATGTGCACAGCGGAGCGCAGTAAATCCACCATTTACGGCCGTCGTAGATAGAGATTGGGGAAGAGTTCTCAAGCCACAATTTTCAACCAATCAGGCCATCTCAACCTTAGCACAAAGAACGGTGATGACAGAAAAATTCCAGCCACTTAACGACATTGTTGCGCAGGCGCGGAAGGCAGCGCAGGCGGCAAAAAATATCGATGCATTGCGCGAGGCGGTAAAAAATTTTGACGGCTGCAATCTAAAAAAGATGGCAACCAACACTGTCTTTGCTGACGGCAATCCTAACTCGCGCGTCATGGTAATTGGTGAAGCACCAGGTAATCATGAAGATTTGCAAGGCGTTCCATTTTGTGGCGATTCCGGCCAATTACTCGACGAGATGTTGCGATCCATAAATCTCACGCGGCAGGAAAATTTTTATATCTCCAACGTGATCTTCTGGCGGCCGCCGGGCAATCGTCGTCCGACTGATGAGGAGCTGGCGATTTGCCGGCCTTTTGTTGAGCGTCACATCCAACTCATCAATCCGGAAATTTTGGTGTTAGTGGGAGCGACAGCAATGACGGCGCTGCTTGGCATAGTTGAGCCGGTAAGCAAAATCCGTGGTCAGTTTATGGATTTCTCGCCAAAATTTTTGGCACGGACGATTAAAACTTTTACGATTTTTCACCCATCCTACCTCCTGCGTCAGCCCGGTAAGAAGAAGGTCGCGTGGCAGGATATGCTTGCTCTTGAGGAGTTTCTGAAATGAAGAAACTTTGGAGAGAGATTGAGTGGTATGACATTAAAACATTCGCCAGAAAACTGTTGCGCAAAGTTGCTTATTCTTGGCTAGTCCAAGAGCTGATCTGCGGGCTTTTTCTTGCTTACATGTGGCTGGTTTATGTGAGCAGTAAGAAGATTTTTGTGAATTACGACACTTTGCTTACAGCTACAAAGAGTAAGTCTCCAATCATCTTATCCTTCTGGCATAATCGTCTGATGATGATCCCTTTTATTACTAGGCAGCCAAAGAAAATCTCTCCTGATTATAATTTTATGACCCTAGCCTCGCGCCACGGCGATGGCCGCTTCGTCGGCAAAATCATGGAGAAGTTTGGGCTGATTTCGATTTATGGATCGTCCAAGGATGGCCGGAAATCTTCACGCGGTATTGATGTTGGTAGCTTCAAAAGAATCTTCGATGGTTTGAAAAAAGGCTTCTCGTTTGGAGTAACGCCCGACGGGCCGCGCGGACCGAATCAAAAAATTAACGGCGAGATTATCAATATCGCGCGCATCTCTGGCGCAGGCATTTTGCCAATCTCCTACTCCTGTTCGTGCTTCAAGCAAATCAATACTTGGGACAAGTTTAAAATCCCGCTACCCTTCTCAACCCTATGTTTTTATTTCAACGAAAAACCATTCCTGGTCGCGCGTAATGCGGATATGCAGGAGATGGAAGAGTTAAAAAATGTGATTGCAGAAAGGATGAATCTGGTGCAGCAAAAGGCTGATTCTCTCGCAAATCGTCATTGCGAGGAGGGTAAAGCCCGACGAAGCAATCTAATTTTAATTTGTAAGCGGATTGCTTCACGCTGTAGCTCTCGCAACGATGAGGTGGGTTTGAGATGAGAAAACTCGAAGCGAAAAAAATTTTTAAAAAAAATTCCGTGGGTGAAGTCGAATTTCTTTTTGGCGCTCACAACTTCTCGCAAATTCCCAAAAATCATTTTCCTGAAATCGCTTTTGTCGGGGCGTCGAATGTTGGAAAATCTAGCTTGATCAATGCTCTGCTTAGCAAAAAAATTGCGATTGTTTCCTCAACCCCTGGCCGCACTCGCCAGTTAAATTTTTTCCGCGTCTCTGGTTTTGCAGATGGTTTTATTTTGGTTGATATGCCGGGCTACGGCTTTGCCAAAGCTCGTGATAAGGACATCTCGCATTGGCAGAAAGCTAGTTTCGAATATCTCACCCGGCGTCCAAATCTGCGGCGAGTTTTTTTGCTGATCGATCCAATCAAAGGTTTGAAAGAGGGGGATCGTGAGATGATCAACATCTTCAACACTCTTGCCGTTTCGTTTCAGATTGTGCTCACCAAGTCAGACAAAATCTCGCGTGAAGAGCTGAAAAAGACGGCGAATAAAATTTCTGTGGAGATGAAAAAATGGCCAGCGATACATCCACAAATCCTTGAAACCAGCAGCTCCAAAGGCTTTGGCATTTTCGAGTTACAAGATGAAATAGTAAAAATTCTCGAGACGGTGTGAAACAGGACTTACGTAAAACCGCTTTTGCAAAGAAATTTCTAGGTTCTTTTATGGTGAGGAGCGCCCGTGTCTGCGTAGCAGCACAAAATAAAAGGAGCGTAAGCCTATTCAAACATAGGTGCGCACCGCAGCCAGAAAAAACCGACGAAATTTCAAAGCAAAAGTTAGGTTTTGTGTAAGTCCTGTGAAAATTTTTTTGGTAATTTTTTTGACCAGTCTGATTGTCATCGCCCTAGTAATCCTGCTTAACAGCGCTACATACAACGCTCCTTCCAAGAACTCTTCAAATGACAAAACAAAGCAATCCTCTCTTCACCGAAGCGCCTAATCTCACGCCTAAGCAAATCGTTGATGAGCTCAATCGTTACATCGTTGGACAGCAAGATGCCAAGAAGGCAGTGGCGATTGCGCTGCGTAATCGTTATCGCCGTAAGCTAGTCGAATCACCGCTGCGCGAGGAAATCGTACCAAAAAATATTTTGATGGTCGGGCCGACTGGTTGCGGCAAAACGGAAGTGGCACGTCGGTTGGCAAAGCTTGCCAATGCACCATTCATCAAGGTTGAGGCCACGAAGTTTACCGAGGTCGGATATGTCGGTCGTGATGTTGATTCGATCATCCGCGACTTGGTTGAGGTGGCGATCAAGCACATCAAAAGCGAGATGAAAAAAGAGGTGCAGGAAAAGGCTGAGCAGCATGCGAAGAAGCGTGTCATCAAAGCCTTGGTCGGAGAAAATGCTCTTGACGAAACGCGCGAAAAATTCACGCGGATGTTTGAGGCGGGGCAGCTTGATGATAAGGAAATCGAGATCGATATCGCTGACACCAGTAACTCTTTCGCCTCCAACTTCGACATACCTGGCGGTCAAGTCGGCATGATCAACATCACCGAAATGCTTGGCAAAGCGATGGGTGGAGAGCGTACCAGAAAAATGCGCGCGACCGTTGCTGATGCCATAAAATTGCTGATCGATGAGGAGTCAGAAAAAATGATCGATAAGGATAATGTGATAAAGAAGGCAATGAAATCGGTGGAAAATGACGGCATCGTTTTCATCGATGAGATCGACAAAATCTGCGCGCGGGGCAATGTCAAAGGCGCTGATGTTTCGCGCGAAGGTGTGCAGCGCGACCTACTACCACTTGTTGAAGGAACTGCCATCTCTACCAAATATGGCATCATCAAAACTGACCACATTCTCTTTATTGCCTCTGGTGCTTTTCACGTGGCGAAGCCGGCTGATCTCTTGCCGGAACTACAAGGGCGTTTTCCGATTCGTGTGCAGCTTAATCCGCTTACAGAAGATGATCTAGTGCGTATTCTAACCGAGCCGGAAGCAAGCCTGATAAAGCAATACACCGCTTTGATCGCAGTGGAAAAAGTAAAACTAAACTTCACTGAGGACGGTATTAAAGAAATCGCCCGCATTGCTCATCGTGTTAATGGTGAAGTTGAGAATATTGGTGCGCGTAGGCTACACACTATGCTCGAAAAAATTCTCGAAGAAGTAAGTTTCGCGGCGAGTGAAATGAAAAATGGCAGTAAGGTTTTGATTGATGCTGCCTATACTAACTCCCATCTTGGCGACCTCGCCCAAGGTAAAACAGATCTCTCTAAGTTCATTCTCTGATGACATTACGGCCACGGTTCCAAACCAAACGGGACTTCATAATGCTGCTCCTTGTCCTTGGAGGTATCATTGCCATTGGGCCTCTAACCATCGATATCTATCTTCCCGCCTTCAGTGCAATCGCCGCCGATTTTCGGATAACCGCTTCTCAGACGCAGCTCTCGCTCACCAGTTA
The DNA here is from genome assembly GCA_016869695.1 of Alphaproteobacteria bacterium. Classification (GTDB taxonomy): domain Bacteria; phylum Pseudomonadota; class Alphaproteobacteria; order Rickettsiales; family UBA1997; genus UBA2645. Next base: position 183 of record VGDN01000005.1, on the reverse strand, counting down.
TTTTATCGGTATCACCATCGGACAGATTTCTTATGGACCAATCATCGACCGCTTCGGCAAGAAGCCGCCGCTATTTTGTGGATTGGTGATTTTTATCGCTGCGACGATTGGCTGCTTTTACAGCAACAGCATTGAGCAGATGATCATCTTCCGTTTCTTCCAGGCCATTGGCGCTTGTGCAGG
>VGDN01000004.1 GCA_016869695.1 Alphaproteobacteria bacterium | reverse complement strand
CTAAATGGTCGTTTTGAGTGAGACGCGGGCGAAACGAAGTTGAGCCCAGGAATCAAAAGGTCACGAGTTCGACTCCCGTCAGCTCCACCACATTTGATGACTTCGTAAATTTGTTATCAGATTGAATGGCTGCTTCAAGTCAAATAGCAGCTTCCCGCCATTTATCCTTAAGTTCGAAAACATAAAAGCGATCAATTGTCGTTTTTCTTCAATTTTCGAACTCTCAAAAATCTCATAAGCTTTTGAAGCCAAAGAAATCAGGCTTGTAAGCATTATTGCAAACTTCTCATCAGCATCATTGTGAATCTTTAGCTCGGCATTTATTTGGTTTTGTTTTTCTCGAAGCTCTGTTGCCTTTCTGTCATATTCATCCTGTGTAATTCCGATTTTTTCGAGCGAAACAAGTCGCTTTACTGCGACAATTTGACGCGCGCCCGAACTCACAATGATCTAGAACAATGGCTTAAATTCTTTCTCGAGGGTGTCCGCTCAACTTCAGAAAACTCGATTCAGACCTTCAAAAATATCATCAAACTGCGTAGTAAGGTTGAAGGAAGAATTTTAAAGCTTGGTAAAAAACAAACGTTGGCGATGGAATTTCTACAACATCTCTACAGCAATCCGATGGTTGATGGAACTGATGTGGTGAAGGTCTTTAAGATTAATCTTTCGACTGCTTTTCATCTGATCGATGACTTCGTTAGGCTAAAAATTTTAGTCGAAATTACCGGACAAAAGCGTAACCGCATCTTCGCTTTCGAGCCTTATATCAAGCTGTTTAGATGATGAGATGACGTCAGATATTGTTGTAAGAAATTTTCTCCTTCTTTGCTCCTGGATGAGTCACTGCGCCGAACCGTGCTGAACCTACTGTTTGTGCGTATTTCCACAAAGTTCCTGATTGGTAGTCATTTTCTCTGGGCAGCCACGCAGCCTTACGGATATTGATCTCCGCCTCGCTTATCTCGACATCAATGGTGCCTTTAATCGCATCAATCGTGATTTTGTCGCCATCGCGTAAGAGTGCGATTACACCACCAAGCGCAGCTTCGGGAGCGACATGACCGATACAGAATCCACGCGTGCCGCCGGAGAATCTACCGTCGGTGATCAGAGCGACTTTATTACCCATACCTTGTCCATAAATCGCGGCAGTTGTCGCTAACATTTCTCGCATTCCCGGTCCGCCCCGCGGGCCTTCGTAACGGATTACTAAAACATCACCTTCTTGGTATTTTTTTTGCTCAACCGCTTTGAAACAGGCCTCTTCGGAGTCAAAACAACGGGCAGATCCTTTGAAAACTAAAGCCTCATTTTGCATCCCCGCAACTTTTACAACTGCACCATCTTCTGCTAAATTTCCTTTGAGCACGACCACACCACCGCTTGCAGATAGAGGCTTCTCGGGCTTATGCACGACATCTTGATGTTCGTTAAACTTCACGTCGGCAAGATTTTCTGCCATCGTTCGTCCGGTCACCGTCAAGCAATCGCCATGGATGTAGCCCGCATCAAGCAGCAACTTTAGAATCATCTGCACGCCGCCAGCCTCAAAGAGATCCTTGGCAACATATTTCCCACCTGGCTTCATGTCGGCGATGTAAGGCGTACGCTTAAAAATTTCGGCAATAGCGAAAGCATCAAAATCAATTCCACACTCATTGGCAATCGCCGGCAAGTGAAGAACGGCGTTGGTTGATCCACCAGTTGCAGCAACAATTGTTGCCGCATTTTCGAGTGCTTTTTTCGTCACGATGTCGCGCGCTTTAATTCCTTTTTCGATTAAATTCATCACCGCTTTTCCAGATTGATAAGCGTATTCATCCCTTGATTCATAAGGCGCGGGAGTGCCTGACGATCCTGGTAGCGCAAGGCCGATTGCTTCAGAAACGCAGGCCATTGTGTTAGCAGTGAACTGCCCTCCACACGCGCCAGCACTAGGACAAGCGGCTTTGGTCAAAATCTTTAAATCTTCTTCCGACATTTTTCCAGCGTCTCTCTGTCCTACTCCCTCAAAAACATCGACGATGGTTACATCTTTTCCTTTGAATTTTCCAGGAAGGATCGAGCCGCCATACATAAAGACCGAAGGCACATTTAAGCGCACCATTGCCATCATCATTCCCGGTAAAGATTTGTCGCAACCAGCAAGTCCGACTAGGGCGTCGTAGCAATGCCCGCGCACCGTCAGCTCGATTGAATCAGCAATCACTTCGCGCGAAACTAGCGAAGATTTCATCCCTTGATGTCCATTGGCGATACCGTCTGTAACAGTGATTGTCGTGAATTCGCGCGGTGTTCCACCAAAATCTTTTACACCTTTTTTTGCTGGTTGCGCTTGGCGTTGAAGCGCGATGTTGCAAGGCGCCGCCTCGTTCCAGGCACTAACAACCCCAACAAAAGGCGAGGCTAAATCTTCATCACTCAAGCCCTGCGGATACAAGTCAGTCTTGATGTTGTAGAGCATCGTCTTGCGCCCCTCGCAACCATGCGAGTTAGTAACATAGCGTGAAGGAAGTTTTGATTTGTCGAATTTACTCATAAATTTTTTTTAGTTGAATGAGTTGCAAATTACTCGGACTCCGGCCTGCGTCATTTGTCATAAAACATCTTTTAGCTCATGCCAAATTTCAATCTTCCTTACCTCCAACCAATCCCCGCCAACAAAAAAATTCTCTACAAAAATGCGCGGGTGGTCGATCCGCATTCTGGCTATGACCAGCTCGGTAGCCTACTCACGATTGGCGACAAGATCGCTGATTTTGGTGAGCGGTTGGAGATTGCAGATGCAGAGGTGATTGATTGCGCTGAACATGTCCTAGCACCAGGCTTGATCGATATCCAAGTCCATTTTCGTTATCCCGGACAGACACACAAGGAAGATTTAGAAACAGGCTCGAAGTCTGCGGTTTCTGGCGGGATCACTACTGTCGTCTGTCAACCCAACACCTCACCAACTCTCGATTCTGTTGAAGTTCTAGATGACCTCTACAACAAGGCGCGCGAGGTCGCACATTGCAATATTCGCGCTTATGCCTGCATCACAAAAAACATGAAAGGTGAAGAGCTTGCTGATTTGTCAGCTCTCAAGAAGGCTGGGGCTGTAGGCTTCACCGATGACGGCCTGCCGGTGATGAATGCACATTTGATGCGCTTAGCGTTCGAGAAATCACGCGAGCTGGGAGTCGTTGTCGCACAACATGCAGAGGATTTAAACCTCACTAACAATGGCTGTATTAATGAAGGCAATGTGTCGCGGAAGCTTGGCCTGCATGGCATTCCCAACATTTCTGAGTCGGTGATTGTTGAGCGCGATTTAGCGATTTTGGAAGCAACAGGTGGTCGTTATCACCTACTCCACGTCTCAACTCGCGAAGCTTTGGAGGCGATGAAACGCGCCAAGGATAAGGGCCTGCAAGCCACGCTAGAAGTATCTCCACACCATTTCACTTTGACCGATGAGCAAGTCTTGAAATCAGGAACTAATGCCAAAATGAATCCGCCGCTACGTAGTGAAAAAGATCGTCAGGCCCTGATTGCAGGCCTGCGCAGCGGCTTGATTGACGCGATCGCTACCGATCACGCTCCGCATGATCTTGCTTCAAAAAATAAACCACTTGCCGAGGCAAGCTTTGGAATTGTTGGCGTCGAAACCATGTTACCACTTTCACTAAACCTTTTCCATCAAGGCGTGTTAAGCCTGCGCGACCTCTTGGCGAAGATGACCTGCAATGCTGCAAAAATTATTAACTTCGATGGTGGCGTAATTCGCAAAGGCGCGCGCGCAGATCTAGTGTTGATTGATCTAAATCACGAATGGGTAATCGACTCCCAACAATTCCACAGCAAATCCAAAAATTCTCCGTTTGATGGATTTAAGGTGAAGGGGCGCGCTGTTAGGACTATTGTGGGTGGGAACAGTGTTTACATAATGTGATGTTCGGCTTCTCCCTCGCAGAATTAATCGTCGTTTTTTTGGTGATCTTAATCTTCATCAAGCCAGCTGACTTGCCAGAAATCGCTCATTTTTTTGGTAAGGTTTTTTACCGCGCGAAACACTTATACCAAGAACTCAAGGCATCTCTTAAAACAATGGAGAAAGAATTTGGCTTTGATGATTTACGTCACGAACTCAATCGCGGTATCGCGGAGGAGAAGGCTAAGTTAGAAGATGAAACCACAGTGATTGTCGACATGTATGGCAATGAGCATCACGTACCAAAAGTGGCGGAGGAGCAGGTAGAAGAGGTAAAAAATTTGAATAAAAAGAACCTAGATTCGTTGCCCAGTTGACGCCCAATCCTTCACGAATGTCTCTAGGCCTTTGTCAGTAAGCGGATGGGAGACTAGTTGCTTCAAAATTTTTGCTGGAATGGTGGCTACATGGGCGCCGATTTTGGCGGCGGCGGTGACGTGGATTGGGTTGCGTACGGAAGCAACGAGAACTTCAGTTTTGAAGGTGGAGTAGTTGGAATAAATCTGACAGATTTCTTCAATCAGAGAAAGCCCGTCCTGACCAATATCATCAAGCCTTCCTACGAATGGAGAAACGAAAGTTGCACCGGCTTTTGCTGCTAAAATCGCCTGTGCTGCCGAAAAGCAGAGGGTAACATTTGTTTGCACTCCTTTGCTTGAAAAATGCTTGCAGGCCTTGAGTCCGTCAAGGGTCAGAGGCAATTTAATACAAACATTCTTGGCAATTTTACTCAAGATTTCTCCCTCGCGAATCATGTTGGCAAAATCGGTGGCGGCCACTTCGGCACTGACGGGACCAGCAACGACAGCACAAATTTCTGCAATTACTTCCTTAAAATCGCGCCCAGATTTGGCGATTAAACTTGGATTGGTAGTCACGCCGTCAAGTAGGCCATAAGCCGCTAGCTCTTTGATTTCATTGATCTCAGCGGTATCGACGAAGAATTTCATGTAAAAACTTTAGTTGAGTTGGGAAGGATTGAGCGAATCTAAAATCAAAAATCACACAAAGCGCTACTCACACAACTAAAAAATAAAAAGTCTGGTGAGTAAAATCTAAAATTTTCATCAGATGTCCGAAAATCTTGTCCAAATCCTGTTGCCCCTTGCCCTCGATGAGCCCTTTACTTACAAAGATGAAATCGGAGTTGAGATTGGAGATGTTGTGTTGGTGGAGTTTGGGAAAAAGAGGATTTGGGGATTGGTCGTTAGTCGTAAATCGTTAGTCATAAATCAGAGGATTAAGTCAGTTTTAGAGAAAAATCCGCGCGTAAGATTTTCAAAAAAGCAGTTGGAATTTTTGGAGAAGATTGCGAGCTACAACCTCGCTAGTCGCGGTTTGGTGCTACGTGCCTTTATTGGAATTCTGAATTCGAATCGCATCAAAAAAGAACCGCAGGCTCTCACCCAAAAAATTTCGCCGGAAAAATTTTTATTAAAAAAATTGTCTGATGCGCAGAGGTCATGCTTCGACAGGCTGTGGACAAAAATATGTCAAAGAGATCTGACCCCTTTTTTAATCGATGGTGTTACTGGCTCAGGAAAGACTGAAATTTATTTCGCACTGATTGCCAAAATACTCGCCGAGAATCCCACGGCGCAGCTTTTGATCTTACTTCCCGAGATCGCTCTAACCAGTCAGCTACTACTTCGCTTCGAAGAGCAGTTTGGATTTAAGCCGGCAGTTTGGCATTCAAAAATCACGCCGAAATCGCGTCGGGAGATTTTCTACGGGGCTGTAGAGGGAGAAGTTCGAGTCTTGATTGGAGCACGTTCAGCCCTGCTTCTGCCTTTTAAAAATCTACAACTAATCGTGATTGACGAAGAGCATGATTCATCATTCAAGCAGGAGGATGTTTTTAATTTTCATGCGCGCGACATGGCGATTTTACTCAGTCATATGGAAGATTTTCCGGTGATTCTAGCTTCTGCTACTCCAGCCATTGAGACTTACGCCAACGCCGCTTCAGACAAATATCATCACTTCATCTTAGAGCAGAAATTCGGTGCAAAGAATGAGATTCATTTGATTGATTTGCGGCAGGAAAGAATAGAGAGGAATGAGTTTCTTAGCCAAAAACTACGTCATGAACTTGTACAAAATCTTGTCCAAAAAAAGCAGTCACTACTTTTTTTAAATCGTCGCGGATATGCGCCAGTCACACTTTGCAAGACATGTGGAAATAAATATGAATGTGCGGATTGCGATTTTCATCTCGTCTTACACAAAACAAAAAATCAGTTGGTTTGCCACCATTGTGGTCATCACGAAAGAGTGACGAGTGAGTGTAAATTTTGTGGCGAACAAAATTCATTAATCGCTGTCGGAGCTGGTGTGGAGAAGCTTGTCGAGGAGGTGAAGAATTTTTTACCGGAAGCACGAATTGCCTTGGTTACCAGCGACAATGTCACAAATTTTTCTGAGGTTGACGAGCTGGTTACAAAAATTTTAGCACGTGAAATCGACGTGATTATTGGCACGCAGATGATCACGAAAGGCCATGATTTTCCTGACCTCACGCTGGTTGGTATTGTTGACGCCGATGGTTTGCTTTATTCATCTGAGCTGCGTGCACTCGAAAAATCCTACCAAATTTTTACGCAGGTAATTGGTCGCGCCGGCAGGCGTAGCAAAAGTGGGAAGGTGTTCATCCAAACTTACAATCCACAAAATTTTCTGCTCACACAGTTGCTAAAAAATGACAAAAAATCCTTTTATGAGTTTGAACTGCAGAATCGTAAATCCCTCACGCTACCACCATTTTCTAGGCTTGCCAGGTTTGAGGTAAGTTCATTTTTGGAAAGTGAAGCAAGAAATTTTGCTAAAAAATTAATCCAACATTTTCCTGCAAGTGAGCAGATCGAGCTCTTCGGACCAGCGCCAGCGCCGATCCAACGCTTAAAGAATCGCCATCATTTTTTGGTAAATCTAAAAACCGAGCGCAAAACCAACTTGCAGAAATTAATTTTGGATGTGATGAAAAGCCTTGAGATTCCTAGCTCGATTAGAGTGCGAATCGATGTTGATCCAACCTAAATTCCTTCAATGAAATTCCTTAAAATCACTTTCCTCTCTCTCATTTTCTTATCCGCAAACGTCTCAGCACAAGATGCTGGCCTTGGCGGAGTAATCCAAGGAATCGTTATGGGTAGCGGGCCGGTGACCAAGGCGGAATATGACAAATTCTGGGCACAAACCGGAATGACCACTCCGGAAGACAAGGCGCACATGATTGAGTTACTCAAGAAGCAGTTCGTGTTCACGCAAGAATATCAACGCGAAGTGTGGAGCTGCGCCGAGCAGGCTTGGAATTCGCGCAACATTCCCGCTTGCGAGAAAGCGACAAATAAGCTCGCGCTGCTCAAGACTGAAATGCAACGAATCGACAATGTGGATGCAGTGAAACCAATGGAAGAATACACCTCTAATTTGCTCTCCGCCGCCGCCAAACATGAGTCAATGAAAAATCAAAATGGTGGTCCAGCGATTCCACTTTCGCTTGAAATGATTCAATCAACCAAAGTGAATTTGGATAAGATGTTAAGCAGGTTCGGACAGGTGCTACAGCCAAGTTTTAAACAATGAGTTTTGCGCAGAGATTTCGAAAGAACCGTCGTGGATATTTCTCTTTTCTGATTTTTATTTCGCTGTTTCTTACCACTCTATTTGCCGAGCTGATTGCTAACGACAAACCTTTGCTGGTACGCTTCGGTGACGATTTTCATTTTCCAGTTTTACAAAAAATTTCTGAAAAGGATTTGGGCGGAGTTTTTGAAAGTGGGGCGGATTTTCGTGATCCATCCGTGCAAGCATTGGTCAGAAAAAATGGCTGGATGCTCTTTCCACCAATTAAATTTTCTTACCAAACCATCAACTATGAGATCAACAGCCCTGCACCTTCACACCCTACTACAGAAAATATTTTAGGAACTGACGACCAAGGTCGCGACGTGCTAGCACGCGTAATTTATGGCATCCGTATCTCACTAATCTTCGGACTGATTCTCTCTTTATTTTCGGCGGCGATTGGAATTTTTTTGGGTGCGATTCAGGGATATTTTGGTGGGCTTATCGACCTACTCCTGCAACGCTTCATGGAAATATGGTCAAGCATGCCGGTGCTGTTTCTGCTGATTATTTTATCCTCAATCATTGAACCGAATTTTTTTGTGCTGCTGGGCTTAATGCTACTCTTCAGCTGGATGGGAATGGTTGCTTATGTTCGCGCGGAATTTCTGCGTTTGCGTAATTTTGATTTTGTCCTAGCCAGTCGTGCCTTGGGCGCGTCTAACTGGCGAATCATCTTTCGGCATATTTTGCCTAACGCCTCCCCGATCATCATTGCCAATCTGCCATTTTTACTCGCCGGTTCAATCACCACTCTTACCTCTCTCGACTTCCTCGGACTCGGCTTGCCGCTTGGCTCGCCATCACTTGGCGAATTACTCGCGCAAGGCAAAAATAACCTAACCGCCTATTGGCTAGGCATCACCGGATTTGTCGTAATCACCTTAATCTTAACCCTACTCGTTTTCATCGGCGAAGCGCTCCGCGACGCGTTTGACACGAGAAAATGACTAAATACGTTTTTTATCCCTCCCCAATTAAATCGCAGTTCCAATGCCAATCGAAATTCTAATGCCTGCTCTTTCACCAACTATGAAAGAGGGAAATCTCGCCAAGTGGGTAAAAAAAGAAGGTGATCAGATTAAGGCCGGCGACGTGATCGCCGAGATCGAGACTGACAAGGCAACGATGGAAGTCGAAGCAGTTGATGAAGGAATTTTAGGAAAAATTTTAGTCGCCGATGGCACTGAAAATGTCTCGGTCAACACGTGTATTGCGCTGATCTTGGAAAAAAATGAAGACAAAAAATCCCTACTCACCTACGCCACTAAAACCACCACCGCAGTGGCCCCAAAACACGAACCAAAAAAAGAAGAAAAACCCGCTGCCCCCATTACCACTTACCACTTACCACTTACCACTAGCCTAAAAGCTAGCCCTCTCGCCAAACGAATCGCCAAAGAAGAAGGCATATCGCTCAGTGGAATCACTGGCTCCGGTCCACATGGTCGGATAATCAAAGAAGATGTTTTGGATTTTGTGAAATCGGGCGGAAGTAGAGCTGGAGTGGTTCGCCGCAATGCACAGGAATTTACCGCCGTCAAAAATAACAATATCCGTAAGGTCATTGCGCGTCGACTTCTCGAATCAAAACAAAATGTTCCGCATTTTTATCTCTCTTGCGAGCTTAGGATTGACAAGCTCTCCGAGCTTCGCGCTGCATTAAATGAAGTCGCGCCGCAAGATGAAAATGGCAATCCTGCTTACAAAATTTCGCTTAATGATTTGATCATTAAAGCAACCGCAATGGCGCTGAAAAAGGTTCCGGAAGCTAATTCTGCTTGGTCAGATGAGGCGGTGCTGATTTACAACAATATCGACATCTCGATGGCCGTGGCGATTGATGGCGGACTGATTACGCCGATCATCAAAAATGCTGACCAGAAGACGATTCAGCAGATCTCAAAAGAAACGAAGAATCTCGCCAAAAAAGCGCGCGATGGTAAACTGCAACCGGAAGAATTTCAGGGCGGATCTTTCTCTATTTCCAACTTAGGAATGTTTGGAATCGACAATTTTGCGGCAATCGTGAATCCGCCACAAAGCTGTATTCTCGCGGTCGCGCGCGCTGTTGAAAAACCTATTGTCGAACATGGTCAAATCAAAATCGGCCATATGATGAATGTAACTTTGTCATCAGATCACCGCTCCGTTGACGGCGCTGCAGGCGCAGAATTCCTGAAGGTGTTACGTCGTTATGTTGAGCACCCAATCTTGATTTTGCTTTAAAACCTAACTTTTGCTGCAAAATTTCTTCGGTTTTTTCTGGCCGCGGTGCACATATGTGTACTAGAATCTTTTATTTACGACTTCGCCGCATGAGTTGTCGAGTTGCAACTAGCGAAGCAAGTTGTCTTGATATGCTTGTACTCCTAGCCAGAAAAGAAACTCGAACTTTTTTGCAAAAGCGGTTATAATTCTTAGTCTAATTTGTTGCTTTAGCGACACGTGTTTTTACTTTTTTCGTCTACTCAATTTTCCTAAAAAATGATTAAAACAATCGAGCTAATCGTTGCTATCATCCTAATCATTTCTGCCTTCTTTGCCGGCGTAAAATATTCGGATTCCATCAAGTCTCACGCGAGTTGGCTCTTTGAAAATAAAGGTGAGGAAGAAGTTGAACTGCCTGACTTGTCGAACGAAAATGGATTAGAAATCACCGCTCCAAATGCTGACGACAATATGATAGAACAAAATCCAAGCGAGCCGGTACAGCAAGACACAGTAACTCCAATGGATTATATCGAAAACAACACACAACAACCTCAGCCATAGGTTTTTACCCACTCTAACACCAAATGAAGCCACACCATCTCTGCGCCATTCTATTGCTGTTGCTATTTGCCGTTCCGGCTTTCGCCATCGAATCAAGATCGCAACGCGAAGCAGTAATATCGACACGCGCCAAGCGCTTCTACAAATCTAGTCGTGCCCGCCAATATCTCTCGCTCGGAGGCAACTACGCTTCCGACTACAATTCCAGATCTTACCAGCTCAATTCGCGCTATCTCTATCAAGACAATGACTTCATCCACGAATTCAACTTCGAGCACCAAACCGATTACAAAGACAAGAGCAAGCAATACGACGTCAAAACTTCCGATCTTTACAACCTCTCGCTCGCCAGCAAAGCACGCATCCACGACTCACAGAATTATGGCGTGATCTACCACCGCACCATTCACGACAATTTTGCGGTATATCCAAACGATATGCGTACCGCACTCGGCATTGGGCATATTTTCTTGCGCGAGCGTTTGGAGTGGGACGTCAGCATGAGTTACCACGACGTGCAAAATTACGGCAGCGAAGTTGATTTCATCACCTCTTGGCGCGCAAATTTTAAGCTCAGCGATAATCTAACATTCATTCAACGCGCTTACTGGTTCTTTGATCATAACAGTGTCGACAATGATTTTAGGAGCAGCTTGGTTTACCGAATCGGTGAAAAACTTTCTTTTGAGATTCGTCACAATTTTGAACAACGCCGATATACGGAGGACGGCAAAACAACTGGAAAAAATCTCGTCAGCAGAAGCATTACGCTTGGACTGGTGTTTTTTCTGAACTAAAAAAGTAGACTTCTTTCGAAACCCCCTTTTTCAGCCCAAATAGAGGGCGGAGAGGAGCGCAGAAACAAGGCATTAGTTGCAACTCAACAACTCATGCGGCAAAGCCGTAAATAAAAGATTCGGGTATATAAGGTGAGTTTCAAGTATCAAACCAACCACTCAGTTGGGCTGCAGAAGGGGTTTTGAAAGAAGTCTAATGGAGCGGGTGAAGGGAATCGAACCCTCACGGCCAGCTTGGAAGGCTGGAACTCTACCTTTGAGCTACACCCGCTTACGCTCTTCGAGCTATGGCGGGAAAGCCCGCCATGTTAGGCATAAGTTAGTTTTTTTGTTGCCTGCCAGCCGTAGCTCGAAGAGCGTAGGCTGGTGGAGAGGGCAGGATTTGAACCTGCGAACGCTAACGCGGGCAGATTTACAGTCTGCTGCCATTGACCACTCGGCCACCTCTCCAAAAATCCAGAACTTAAGAAGTACTCCATTAACCGGAGAACACCTAAAACAAAGGTGCGGCTTTCTATTTAGCCACCGCAAATTCTGCAACCTGGATATTTCTTGAGCGTCACCTTACGGAAGTCGTTTTGCAAAAAATCGAAGAGTAAGATTTTACCAACCAAACTCTCGCCAATTCCCAAAATTTCACGAATGGTAGTAGTCGCTTGCAGAGCGCCGATGGTGCCTGCAACCGATCCTAATATTCCTTTTTCTGACAAGGGAAGGGTGGAATTTTCGTCAACAAAATTTGGATTAAAGCAGGCGTAACACGGATTGTTCTTTTTGTAAGATTTAAAAACTGAAACCTGACCCAAGAAGCCCTTCACTGCTGCAAAAATCAGTGGTTTTTCTTGCGTAAAACAAACTTCATTAATCACAAAACGCGAAAAAAAATTGTCGGTTGCATCCACAATAAAATCGTAATCGGCACAGATCTTTCTAAGACTCTCACGATCCGCTCTCCTGGTAAAAATTTGTAAATTTACGTCGGTATTAAGTGTGGAGATTTTTTCCTTAGCACTCTCAACCTTCTTTTGTCCTAAATTTTTTTCACCGTGAATCACTTGTCGCTGCAGGTTCGAGAGCTCAACCACATCATCATCCATTACTCCAATATTTCCCACTCCTGCTGCTGCCAAATAAAGCAAAACCGGCGATCCAAGACCTCCCGCACCAATCACCAAAACCTTCGCCTGTAGCAATTTCTTCTGACCATCTTCACCAATCTCGGAAAGAATAATGTTGCGCAAATAGCGCTGTTTTTGTGACTCACTTAGCATTTAAAAAAACCTCGCCACTTCAATCACCACCGAATTACGCGCGACTCTTTTTGAGTTGGGAATTTGGTAACCAGCATAAAGCATAAACTCACGCGGAAGCGTGTAACCAAAGCCCGCAGCCAGGATACCAATATCGTGATTTCCGGAATACCAGTCAGCGATCAGACTCAAATCCTCTGTTACTTTCTGCTCAAATCCGCCGATAAAACAGGTGACGTTGCGGTTAAAAATTTGCTTCGTGCCGTTGCTAATTCCGGCGGTTAAACGCGTGTTGGTTTGGGGAATAGTGATGCTACCAGCACTGTAAATCCAATGTCCCGCGCCCTTTCCTTGTAATGAGAAAGGTAGCATTCCACCGAGAATTAATTTTGGTTGGTAAGAATTTTTAGCGAGCGGCAAAACTGCTTTTGGCCCTACTCCAAGCGTCACATTTTTTGATGCCGGATCATTGAGATTAAACATGGTTGCATCAAGCTCTACATTGCTTCCAAGCCCTCGCGCAAAATAGTTAGTCGTCCCCCAAAACTTACCAGGATCTTGCATACGCACTGCTGACTCATGCTGAAAAAAATTTCGGTTTTTTTCGGTGATGTCAGCAGATGGAACATTAAAGATGGTCTGCTGTGCAGACGCGTGTTTGCTGACCAGAATCAGTATTAAGAAAAGAAATTTTTTCACTTTTGTACTTCAACTAATCGCGGAAAAATCGCCTTTGGCTCGTTGATTTTATGACCACTTTTTAAGTGATTTTTTAGCGCTGCAAAATTTCTCTCCGACTCAGCAACACCAAGTAAATCAAGGATACGTACCGCACTAACCGGCGTGAAAGGTAGTAACAAAATCGCGATCTGACGCATTGATTCCGCCGCTAAGTAAAGCGCCTCATTCATCTCAAAAATCTTTCCCTCTTTCTTCAGATTCCACGGCGCAAGGTCATTAAATTTTTTGTTAATATCACTCGCGAATTCAATGACAGCGCCGATTGCGCGCTCGAAAGAAAAATCCCGCATCGCCACAAAATATTCTTCTAGATGTGAATTGTTGTGTGGATTTTCTACCTGAATTTTTCCTTCACAATTTTTGTAAATCATCGTAAGGCTGCGCTGGGCAAGGTTTCCTATGTTGTTCGCCAACTCGGCATTAATACGTAAAAGAAAATTTTGGCGCGAATAATCGCCGTCATTTCCGAATGGAACTTCGCGTAAAAGGAAGTAACGAAAAAAATCTACAGCAGTTTCGTGATTACAGCCAAGCGACTCCAGCCATACTAACTCCTTGTGCGGATCAATGACATTGCCCAGAGATTTAGAAATTTTTTCACCCTCATTCGTCCACCAACCATGTGCAAAAATTGAATATGGAATATTGATTCCAGCCGCCATCAGAAAGGCTGGCCAATAGACGGCGTGGAAACGAACTATATCCTTGCCAACAATGTGTACGGGCGACTCAGCAGCATCCACCCAAAAATTTTTGTAGAGCTCAGAATTTTCATCAGGAAAGCCGAGGGCGGAGAGATAATTGGTGAGTGCATCGAGCCAAACATACATCACATGTCCTTCGGCGCCTGGCACCTTTACGCCCCATGAAAAAGAAGTGCGTGAAATTGATAAATCTTTGAGTCCACTTTTAACGAAGGAGACTACTTCGTTAAAACGTGATTGCGGGCGAATGAAGTCTGGCACAGCTTCGTAAAGGGTGAGGAGTTTTTCTTGGAAAGTAGAAAGTTTGAAAAAATAGCTTTCTTCCTTGTGCCACGCGACTTCCGCACCGGTTGGGGCTTTACCATTCACCAACTCATCTTCCGCATAAAAAGCCTCGTCGCGCACAGCATACCAGCCTTCGTAAGTGCCTTTATAGATGTAGCCATTTCGTTCCAAAATTTCCCAAAACTTCTGCGCGCATTTTTTGTGACGTTCTTGCGTCGTACGAATGAAATCATCATTGCTTAGATTCAACGTGGAGGCGAGCTCACGGAACTTATCAGAAACTTCATCACAAAATTCTTGCGGATTTTTGCCCCGCACCTGCGCCGATTTTTCGACCTTCTGACCATGCTCATCGGTACCAGTTAAGAAATGTACGCTACAACCATCGAGCCTTTTAAATCGCGCCATCACATCGCAAGCAATCGAAGTGTAAGCATGACCGATGTGAGGCACATCATTAACGTAATAAATCGGCGAGGTGATGTAGAAATTCTTTACCATGATTTTTTGTTTAAGACATCAGCACCACGATTGAGATCAGCATTAAGCACTAAACCAAAACCGATCATCATCGAAGCCATGATCGTACCACCATAGGAAATAAAAGGCAGCGGCGCTCCTACAACCGGAAGGATTCCGGTTACCATCCCAATATTGATAAACATGTGGATGAAGAAGATGTTGGCGATGCCAACTGCAATTAAGCGACCAAATTGATGCTTGGTATCTATCGCGATTTTAAGGCAAATCGCCAAGATCGCACAGCAGATCATTATCGTAAATAAACCGCCGGCAAAGCCGAGCTCTTCGGAGAGCATGGTGAAAATGAAGTCAGTTTGCTTTTCTGGTAAAAAATTCAGCTGGCCTTGCGTGCCATTCAAATAGCCCTTACCCAAGAACCCACCTGAGCCTATGGCAATCTTGGCCTGGATAATGTTGTAACCACTACCAAGCGGATCTTCGTCTGGATTTAAGAAAGTAAGAATGCGCTGCTTTTGATAGTCGTAAAGAAAATACCAAACGAATGGGAGCGCAACCAAAACGACCGCACCGACCGAGATAAATTTCCACATTCTCACTCCCGCCATAAACAAAACAGAAACTCCAACCAGAATTAGAATAGTTGCAGTACCGAGATCTGGTTGATGAAAAATAAAAAGCGCTGGCAAGCCAATCATCATAATCGGGGTGATGATAAATTTAACGCGACCAATGCTGCTCATTTCGATGACGTAAAAATAGCGAGCGAGCGCAAGTACCAGGCATACTTTCATGATTTCGGATGGCTGAATAGTTAGAGATCCAACACGAAACCATCGCGTCGCTCCCATTGCGCTATGCCCCATCGCGTCGACGATGATTATGAGAAAAAGCGCAATTGCGTAGAATAAATAAGCAAAGCGAAACCAGAGACGAATGTCAGTCACTGCAATTGCAATCATTAGCGGAAAGAACGCGCAGAAAAAGCCGAGTTGCCTTATCAGCCAAGGACGGAATGACCCTCCACCAGCGGAGTAAAGCATCAAAAAACCGATGAAAGCAAGAGTGGTGATTAGCGAGATTAACAACCAATTAAGCTGCTCAATTCGCTGTGAGAGAGGTAGATCGGAATTCACGTTTGAAATATTAATCAAGGATTTTTAGGTTCGCGGAAATTTTTCATACCAACCCTCATTAGCCCTTTATTATCAAGCAATGGCATCGAAGTTAAAGATAAAAAGTTGGTACTCAAATCGCTATCAAATCGTAGTAGTACAACGAAATATTTTGCTGCTCTTCACTTTGATCTCGATGTTCTCGGTAGCGGTGGCTGTAATATTCGTGAAGAATATAATGTCCTCAAAATCAATCGAACCTTACGTCATTCAAGTCGAAGAAAAGAGTGGAATTGCCACGGTTGTTAACCAGCTAACTGCACAACATTTCACCGGCGATCAGGCAATTAGGCGTTATTTTATTAATAATTTCATTCACCTTGCCAGCGGCTACAATCCTGAGACTTATAAGCAGGATGTCGAGAAAGTTCGTCTCTACTCCAACCCAGGAATTTATGCTGATTACCGCAATCGCATCAACACCCACGCGCTTGGCTCCGACACGCGAATCGAGGTGAGAATCAAATCCGTTCAATTCACCGACGACAATAATGCACAAATTCGTATCGCTCGCCAAATCTCGGTAAAGGACAAAGGCTCGACAACAAAGGATGAAGTGATTTCTTTTGGATTTTATTTCGCGCCAGAAACCAATCTTACCATGGAAGAAAGACTGATCAATCCACTTGGATTTCAAGTTAATAAATACCAAATCGCAGATGAAGTTTTCTCCTACTAAGAGACTGTCACAAATCCTACCTTTTGCTTCGAATTTTACTCGCGAACTTTTTTGTGCAGCTTCGCTGCGTGAGTTGTGTGAGTTGCAAATTACTCGGCCTTCGGCCTGCGTCATTTGCAACTCACACAACTCACGCAGCGAAGCTGCACAAAAAAGTTCGCGAGTAAAATTCGAAGCAAAAGGTAGGATTTGTGACAGTCTCTTTAACCTGC
>VGDN01000003.1 GCA_016869695.1 Alphaproteobacteria bacterium | reverse complement strand
GCTTAAATATTGATTCCTTTACCAAAATCACCGGCAAACAAAACTACGCGATTTTGTCTGGTCCAAATTTTGCCGCGGAAGTTGCAGCTGAGGTTCCAAGCATCACGACGATTGCTGCCAAAAATAAGAAACTAGCGCAGGGGGTTATTGATCTTCTAAACAACAACCACTTCCACGCCTTGTATTTCAAGGACTCGCGCACTGCTGAGATTTGTGGCGTAGTAAAAAATATAATTGCGATTGGTTGCGGAATCGTTGATGGACTTGGTCTTGGTGTGAATGCCAAATCCGCTTTAGTGCTAAAAGGAATTTCTGAAATCCAGCTTCTGTGTAAGAAGCTCAAGGCCTCACAAGATATTGCAAATGCGGTAGGATTTGGAGATATTTTTCTTACTTGCTCGTCAACCAAATCGCGCAACAACTCACTCGGAGTGTTGGTTGTGCGTGGCGAGAAGCTTGAAGAAGGAAAAACTTACGAAGGCGCTGCCGCCTCTTACAGGGTGGTTGCATTGGCACATCGCTTAAAAGTCAAACTCGATTTGTGCGAAGCAATAAACCAAATTCTAAGAGCCCGTCTAGAATCTTTTACCCAAAAGTTTTCTGCAGAAGAAGTCAGGAAAATAATCTCAAAAGCGATTTTGAAGTAATTCTTCGTCATTGCGAGGAACGAAGCGACGTGGCAATCCATGGATCGCCACGCTTCGCTCGCGATGACGCTTAAAGAGTGTAAGCAAAACATGTCCAACTCTGTCCTAATCATCGATTTTGGTAGCCAAGTCACTCAACTCATCGCGCGTCGCATTCGCGAGTTGGGTGTTTTTTGTGAAGTAAAAAATCCCGACATCAAGCTAGATGAAATCAGGAAAATCGCGCCTCGCGCTATTATTTTTTCTGGCGGACCAAACTCTGTTTACGAAAAAAACGCGCCGACAATCGACAAGAAAATCTTTGATTTACAAACACCGATTCTAGGGATTTGTTATGGCGAGCAGCTTATCTGCCACTTGCTTGGTGGTAAGGTTGGCAAGTCTTTCGAGCGCGAATTTGGTAAGGCAGAAATCGAGGTGATTGCTGAATCAAAATTTTTTTCCGGCGTAAAAAATCGTCAGGTTTGGATGTCGCATGGCGATCATATCAGCAAGATTCCGGCAGGCTTTAAAGTTATCGCCAACACCCCAAAGGCGCCTTACGCCGCAATCGCTGACGAGAAAAATAAAATCTATGGTGTGCAGTTTCATCCCGAAGTTGTGCACTCAATTTCCGGCAAAAAAATCATCGAGAACTTCGTCGTAAAGATAGCTGGCTGTAAAGCTGATTGGACGATGAAGAATTTCAAATCGGAAGAGATCAGGGAGATAAAAAAACTCGTTGGCAAAAATCACGTGATCTGTGGACTAAGTGGTGGCGTGGATTCGTCGGTGGTTGCCGCTTTGATTAATGAAGCAATTGGCAAGCAACTAACTTGTATTTTTGTTGATCACGGTTTGTTGCGCAAAGGCGAAGGGCAGCAAATCTGCGAAGTGTTTGGTGGGCGGCCAGGATTCCCTTATTTAAGGGGATCGAGTCGAAGCGTAGCGAAGCAGAGCGCGACGATGGGGTTGCATAATTTTGTTTACGTCGACGCGTCAAAATTATTTTTGACGAAGCTAAAAACCGTTTCCGATCCGGAAAAAAAACGTAAAATAATCGGCAAAACTTTTATCGAAGTTTTCGACAAGGAGTCGGCAAAAATAAAAGATGCGACCTTCCTCGCGCAGGGAACTTTGTACCCAGACGTCATCGAATCATCCCATCCAAACAAAGGCGCGAGCCACACAATCAAATCACATCACAATGTTGGCGGTTTGCCAAAAAAGATGAAGCTGAAGCTGCTCGAACCGGTGCGGATGCTGTTTAAGGACGAAGTACGCTTGCTTGGAAAAGAGCTTGGTTTGCCGGAGCACGTTGTTGGTCGTCATCCTTTTCCTGGTCCGGGTTTAGCGATTCGAATCATCGGCGAAGTCACACCGGACAAGATCAAAACATTGCAAGAAGCTGATGCGATCTACATCGAAGAAATCCGCAAAGCCGGTCTCTACGACAAAATTTGGCAGGCTTTTTGTGTGCTAACCCCGATCAAAACCGTCGGTGTGATGGGCGATGCCAGAACTTATGAAAACGTGTTGGCCTTACGTGCCGTAACCTCTATCGATGGTATGACCGCCGACGTCTACCGCTTCGATTCCGAATTTTTGTGCAATGTCGCCAGCCGAATAATCAACGAAGTGCGTGGCATTAATCGCGTGGTTTACGACTTCACTTCTAAGCCGCCGGGAACGATTGAGTGGGAGTAAAACCCTCAACCATGCTGCTGCGGATCGTCTCTAGCGGCCACTCTAGCAACCACTTCATCAGTATTTGTTGGTTCCATTCTCGCCCTTGGCCTTGCCAAAAAATATGTCGCAACTGCCCCCAATAAAAACGCAACCAAGATCATTTGCATCGTGGCGATTTGATTTTCCTCTGGGGCGCATGTTTGGTTCTCTAGTTCGGGATATTGCCTAACCAGGCTGCGACTTATTGCCCGCACATCAGCTTCTCTAAAACCCAAATAATCTGGGAATTCATCATCACCCCTTCCGCCCCTGTTGAAACAGCCGGCGGAGTAAGATCCAGGCGGGCAAATATGGGACATGATGCTGTCGGCAATCGTAACGCTATTGTCGCAATTGGGCTCGGTATCAATGCTAGAGTCGTAATATGACGGATGCTTCAGATCGGCGATCCCAATCGCCAACTGATGCAGCATCGCATATTCTCTGCCTAAAATTTTTTCAACCGGCACGATAATAATTTTGTGAGCAACCTCATTACGATTTTGATGAGAGGTGGTGATGGGGTATACGGCGTTACCTTCGATCTGACCCTTAACGATAAAAAAAACATTTTTGTCGAATCTGTTTTCGACTACAGCCTGTAGCTCTTCCGCAGTTAGCCTTATCTCTTCAACCGGAACAATGATATTTTTTGCCGCCTTGGCTACGACCGAATTAAAAAATTTTTTCTCCTCCTCATCAAAAGGGATGTCTGTCCAACCCACTGGAGTTTGAAAAGAATAAAAAACGCTTGGATCACTAGAGCGCCAATGCTTCAGATTGTTCTTAGATGGAATGAGGCAGGAGACGATTTCTTCTGAGGAAAGGCGTTTTGTTACCACTCTGCCAGAAGTGAGAAGCCCTTCTAAATAGGCTTCTAACGCAGTATCTCTTCTTCCTCTTTCGAGCAAAAATATGTGACTCGAGTCACCAAAACTTCCCATCGCCTCTTCAAAGACGGCGTAATTTTCAGAAAATCTTTCGTGACCATTTTTAGCACTTTCTGCGGCGTGGTAGAAATGAAAAAGATTGTATTTGTAGCCGATTCTCAGTTCTGGTTCGTTCGCAGCGAGTTTGGCGTAAAGCTTTGTAAAGCCACGATCGGTAAGGTACGAGATGGTATCAAAATAATTTCCCGGCTCATTTTTGAATAAATGTCTTGCCAGCCTGTAAGGATTTTCGGTGATGGTTTTTAAGTCCTCAAAGGCCGCAATGATTTCCTCTTCAGACTTAGTTTCGTCGTAAAAAACTGCGGAAATTTCCTTGCCGAGATCGGGATTTTTTTTGAGTAAAAACCAGGCGTCTTTTTTGACTAAATAAGTTTCCAGCTTCGGAAAATTTTGCGCTGCAGTAAAAATTTCCGGTTTCGATATGTTATCAAGCGAGAACTGGTACGACTCCAGCAGATAATCAACAAATTCGACATTTCCGGAAGTGACGGCGAGATGAAAAATATTTCTCCCTTTTTCGTCGCAAAAATTTTTGTCGAATTTTTTGCTGCGAGAAATTTTTTGATAAATTTCCAAATTGCCGGAAGCCGCGCATTGTAAGGCGGCGCGGTTTATTGTGCTTTGCAGAATTCTGTCGCCGAGAATCAAATCTTGGTCGTTATTTTTTACAGCCTGCGTGAATTCCTCATTCTCTTTTTTTAGATTTTTCAAATAAGCGTAGGCTTCGTTGTTAGAGGCTTCGTTGTCAAAGCGAGTTTCAGCAAATTCGTAGAGGCTGTTGTAAGATTTTCCTTCGTAAGAAAAGCCTAAATTCGGATCTAAATTTTCTTTGAATAACAAAGATTCCAACAGCCGCCAATTCTTCTTAAACAAGGCTTCCTGGGCAAGGAAGGTGCGATCTAGATAGTTGTAATCACGCCTCTGCGCCAGATATTCAAAAATATTCAAAGCACCATTTAGCGCGGCATCTTCCGCCAAACTTCGCGCAGTTGATTTTGGTTTAGCTCCTTGCTTTTCGCAGAGATTTTTGAAGGTAGGAAAATCTTTATTTTTGATCGCCACTTGCAGCGCTTCGTTGAGCTTGGCGATTTTATCCAGATAAGTGGCGACCGCGGGTTTGTTACAATCTCGCGCGAATTTTATTAGATCATCAGTGACCGGAAAGGCGTGATTGGTGAGTAAATGCTCCACCGTCTTTAGGTCACCACTATTTCTAATGGCGTAATGAAGAGACTGAGATGTGTCGAATTTATGTTTCTTCACCGGGTGATCAAACATCTCCATCCGTCCGCGGATAGTCGCCAAGAGCAAGGCGTTGAGATTGTGTTTGTCTTTTTTTGTGACGTCAAAATTTGGTAGGGAGGCGAGATAGTCGAAGATCTCGGTGTGACCAGCTTCAGCGGCCACTAGATAAGGTGTCAGCCCGTCTTGGTCGGTGAGATTATTTACGCTTTCCGCAATTCTTTGTTGCTCAATAAATCGTCTGACATCCGCAAGCGAGCCGTCGCGGATGATGCTGTAAATTTCCTCCATTGTCTGCTGATGTTAGACCCCAGTTGCACTTAAGAAAACTATCCACAACCCTTGTCCCGCCCACTGTCATACTGAGTTTAGAGTTTCTTAAATCGTGCCAACGATTTTAGAAACTCTTAGCGAGGTATCTCATGAAGTCAGGCTGGACAAAGCTTCACGAGATACTTCACGTAAGAAAATCTAGTATCGCTTACGCGATCCAAGATTTTCTAAGTTCAGTATGACAGTAGGAGATGATTGGCTTGGTGAATGTTTTATTAAGCACGATTGTGGTTATTTTAAACCCCAATTCGCCATTCCCCATCTTCCACAAAGGCCGGAATGCTGCGGCGTTTGGCTTTGTTGAGCAGATTGGGAATAGGGATTTTTTTGGATTTGGCATAGGTGGAAAGAGGGATAATTTTTTTGTAATCAAGATAAGCCAAGCGTTTGTTGAGGCTGTCGATTAGCGCCTCGGCGATGATCTCCTCCATTTTTTTGGTCAGCTTTTTTTTGTTAAATTCCTGGAAGGATTCGTTGTATTTCTTGCGGTCAATTTTGTGGTAAATCGGAAAAATAATCGGTGGAAATCCTTCGCGAATTAGTAAGTGATTGACCAGTGCACGAGCCACGCGTCCATTGGCGTCAACAAATGGTCGAGCGTGACAAAAATTCAGGTGAAGTTGGGCTAAGCGCTTGACGATTCCTTGTTGGTGCGAGCTGTAATAAGTAACCAAAATCTCGTCTAAAATTTTGTGCATTTGTGCCGGTTTTGGCGCTACGTAATCCTCGATTTCGGTTTTGATGCGAGCGCGCTCCTTGTGTTTGCGGAAGCGGCCGTAGGTTTCATCACCCGTTTTGGTAGTAATGATTTCGTGCAGAGACACGATTAGTTGTAGGTCGAGCTTTTCTGTCTGAGCCTTCTCGTGTACAGCAAAAGACAGAGTTCTGAGATTTTCGGCCTCACGTGGTGAGAGCTGTTTTTCTCTTTTAATTATCTCGTCATATTCTGAGTTGAAGATTCGAGCAAGAATCATATCGCGTCCTGGCAAAGCCGCGCGGTAATTGCGTTGAAGCTGAATAATCTGTTTTAAGTGAGTTGAAAGTTTTTGCATAAATTCACGTGCTTTTGGCAGAAACTCGTGAATCTTGTTAGTAAAATCAATAGATTCACGAGTTAAAGGCCAGAACACGTGAATTTAGGGGAAAGAAATAACCTAATTAAAAACCAGCACTACACCTTTACTTACAAGGATTTACAGCTTTTTTTAGAGATTTTGCACACAAGTGAAAAATCTTGGAAAATTTAGGAAATTAGTTGGTGAAATTGGCAGCGTAGGATTTGGGCTTAATGCTTGAGTGGTGCGACTCGGTGACCTCAAATGTAAATCCACTCCTTTTGGCAAAATTTACCGCTTCTTCTTTTGTAGCGAACTCAAAGCGAAGTTGGGAGGAGGTGTCACTAGCGGAAATCCAGGCGGTGAGTGGGTTGACCTCGCGAATATTTTTTTCTTCAACCGGCAGCATTAACCACTTCTTAATGTTTTTTCTGCCGGACTGCATTGCTGATTTGGCTGGCTGGAAGATGCGGAATTTCATTTTGCTTTACGGGCACCTCCAAAAATCGCCTTTTTCGGCGATTTTGGCGTCAGTGAAAATTTTTGAAACGCACATATACTCTTGCCTTTCAAAAATTTTCACTTCCTACAAATCGCTCAAAAAAATCAATTTTTAGAGGCGCCCTTACGAAAAATTTTTTGGATCGAGGCGAAAAAAACTAAAAAACAGCCGAGCCAAATCAACCAAATCATCGGCTTGTAGTAAGCGCGCAGAGCGTAGTTTTCTTGCTCATCCTTGTTGCCAATCACCAAATAAAGGTCGCCGAAAAATCCGTGATTAATTGCCGCTTCATTTGTTGTTTGGTCGTTGACGGGGTAGTAGCGCAGTTGGGGCTGTAAGGTTACGACCTCGTCTCCATTTTTCGTTACCACAAAATCTCCCTGCCTCGTGAGGAAATTTTTGCCGGCGAAATATTCGGTTTTGACGAAGCGAATTTGGTATTTGCCGAGTGTGAATGACTCGCCTTGTTTGAGGTTTAGCTCCTTAGTTATTCCGAAGTAAGAACTGCTACAAATGCCGAGAATAATTAAAAAGAATCCGAGATGGGCGAGGTTCTTGGGGGTAGGGCGGAGTGACTTTGTTGAATAAGCAATCAGCAGCAAAAACGGCACAATCAAAATCGCGAAAATCTTGTTGTAGTAGCTTGCGCCAATACTGATGAATTCGCCAAATAGCCCGCGTAAGAAGAGTGGGTAAGTGGTGCCGAGCAGCACGGTGAAGAGGGCGATTAGGAGGAAGTAGTTGTTAGCAAGTATTAACCAATCGCCTTCTGCCTTACGCCTTCCGCCTTTTGCCTTGTACCCAAACACCAACATTCCGCCACCGCCAATCAAAAAAATTAAAGCTAAAATGAAGAATCCACGACCAGCGTCAATTGCGAATGAATGCACGGAGCTCAAGACACCGGAGCGGGTAAGGAATATTCCAAGCAAGCAGAGAATGAAGGTGAGAATGGCCAGAAATGCTGTCCAATTTTGGTAAATTTCTTTGCGCTCGACTAGCTTTGCGGCGTGGATTAGCGCGGTCGCAGCGAGCCACGGCATTAGTGAAATATTCTCGACCGGATCCCAAAACCAGTAACCACCCCAACCTAGTTCGCGGTACGCCCACCAGGCTCCAAGCCCGATTCCAAGAGTTAAAAATCCGTAAGAAAAAAATAGCCAGACCTGCATTCTTCTGACGAAATCGCGGTCTATGCCCATTCCACCCAAAACAGTCGAATTCTGACCGTGATTTTTGCTCAAAACTTCTTCGTCAGAAATCGACTGTTTTGGGTGGAATGGGCATATTTTTTCCAACAGAAGTCCGGCGATTATTAAGGAGAAGACGAGCGAGAAACCAATGTAACCAGTGTAGAGAATTGGCGGGTGTAGGGCGAGACCGATGTCTTGGAGTAAGGGATTTAGGCCGAGACCATTTGCGGGGGTCGGAAAAATCCGCGCGAATGGGTTGGAAGTAAAAGCAGTAAAAGCGGCGAAGAGAGAGATGATTGCTGATTGGGTGGATAGGGTAATTAGTTTTTCTTTCGCATTCGACTTGCTCAAAAATCCAAAACCGACGGTGTAAGCAGATAGGGTGGTGATCAGCAGTAGCATTGAGCCCTCGTGATTTCCCCAACTGCCAGAAATTTTGTAAATCAGCGGCTTGAGGTGGTGGGAATTTTTGTAAACATTCGTGACCGAATAATCTGAAATGAGGAAGGAGTAAATCAGGCAGAGTTGTGAGAAGAGTGAGGCTGCGAGTATTAAAGCGACAAGACGTTGTGAGATTTTTTCTAACTCAGTTGGAGCGATTTTCTTCCAACTAAAAAAAACAAAAAACGGCAAAAAGATCGCGACAGAAAAAACTAAAAACAGAGAGGAGAGGCCTAGAGCTGGAGCCATTTCAATTCAACCTCTCTACAACAACCTCTTTCACCTTTTCCAAATCATTTTCGACCACTGAGAATTTTTCTTTGCGTTTGTTTAGATCTTTGAGGAAGTGTGGTAATGTCGGCTTGGGAGCGCCCGCCTCGATTACGGATTCTGGGAATTTTGCAGGGTGAGCGGTAGCTAAACTAATCACAAATTCGTCAGCGTAATCCTTGTTATCGCAAAATTTTGCGGCGACATTAACCCCGGTTGCACTGTGTGGATCAAGAGTCTCGCCGGTTTTTTCAAAAATATTTTTGATTGTTTCTCTGGTTGTTTTGTCGTCGCAGGAATAGGCAGCGAAATCTTTTTGAATGGCTTTGAGGATTTCGTCAGACACCTCTAACGTGCCATTAAGCTCGAATTTCTGCATTAGCTCCGGCATTTTTGCTTCTAGTTTTTGGGCTTTGTGCGCGTCAAAAAGTAGTCGTTCAAAATTGCTTGAGACCTGGATATTCATGCTCGGAGAGATGGTTTCAATCATTTGGGTTTTGCGGTAATCATTCTGATTTAGGAAGCGAACAAGGATGTCGTTAGCATTGGTTGCAATCACGAGTTTGTTGATCTTAAGCCCAATTCTTTTGGCTAAGAATCCGGCGTAAATATCGCCGAAATTCCCGGTTGGAACTGAGAATGACACTGGTGTTTTATCCGCGCCCAGCCTGAGTCCGGCGTAAAAGTAATAAACAATCTGCGCCATTATTCGCGCGAAGTTAATCGAGTTTACCGCCACCATTCTTCGACCTTTCAGAAAACTTTGGTCGGTGAACATCTTCTTCACCATTGCCTGGCAATCATCAAAATTTCCTTCCACCGCGAAGTTGAAAACATTGTCTGCGACGACAGTCGTCATTTGCTTTCTTTGTATATCGGAAACTTTGTTGTGGGGATGGAGGATGAAGATCTGTGCGTTGTGGCAAGCTTTACAGCCTTGAATTGCCGCTGATCCAGTGTCGCCAGAAGTAGCGCCAATAATCGTGATTTTTTCGCTACGTTTTTGCAGGAAGTGGTTGAGTAAATTTCCTAAAAACTGCAGCGCAAAATCTTTGAAGGCGAGGGTTGGTCCGTGAAAAAGTTCGAGAAGAAAAAGATTGGGAGATAGCTGTTTGAAAGGTGCGATGGCTTGGTGAGTAAAATTTTTGTAAGAATCAGAAATGATTTTTTTGTAATGCTCAGCGGAGATTTCGCCTTCGACAAAGTAGCGTGTGATCTCGAAAAACAGCTCTTCGTAACTTAATTTTTTTAGCTCGGAAATTTTCTTCTCGTCGAATTGTGGTAAAAATTCAGGAACATAAAGACCGCCGTCGCTAGCCAGTCCCTGAAAAATAGTTTCTTCAAAAGACAAGGTGGGAGCGGCAAGGCGGGTTGAGATGAACTTCATAACTAAGTTTTTATTGGGAAATTTTTATTGGGAAAATTAGGAAGTGCTAACCCTATCCCCTACAATAAAATCAAGTCAAATCAGTGAAACCGGATTACCTTTATCGCAGCGGCGTTGGCATTATGCTGATCAATCCGGAAAAAAAGATTTTTGTTGGCAAGAGAATCGACAATCACTCCGATGCTTGGCAGATGCCACAGGGTGGGACTGATCCCGGTGAAGATGAGGATTTGGCAATGTTTCGTGAGCTGAAAGAGGAGACGGGAATTAGTAGTGTGGATGTGAAGCTGATTGGGAAGAGTAGGGGGTATTTCTACTACAATCTTCCCTACAAACTGCAGAAGAAATTTTGGGGCGGGAAATATCTAGGACAGAAGCAGCGTTGGTATTTGGCAGAGCTTGTCGGTGACGAAAGTCGGATTAACCTAAATCACGAAAAGCCCGAATTTTCTGAGTGGAAATGGATCGAGAAAGATAAGCTGATCAATGTGGTTGTAGGCTTCAAACGCGGGCTTTACCGCGATGTGATTAAGGAATTTTTAGAGTTTTTATGAATCCAGAAATAAATTTTTATCAAACTGACGAAGCGATTGGTAAGTCGGTTGCGCCCTTGCTGCTCAAGGTTCTGAGTGAAAAGAAGAAGGCGCTGATTTTTAGTCGTAATCAGGTACAGCTCAAAGAAATCGACAGTGCTTTGTGGAATTATGGCCGCAATAAATTCATCCCACACGCCCTGATTTTTGATCGTGATTTTGATCCAAAAAGACAGCCGGTTTTGCTTACTGACAAAGAAGAAAATTCTAACTTAGCGGATTATTTGGTATTTTTAGATGAGCCTTCGCAGCCCTTTGTTTCTAACTTCTCGCGCGTGTTTTATTTTTTTGAGGAAGGTAAGAATTTAAGCAAAATCAAGCCGACAAATTTTTACAAAAAATCTGATGGGAAGTGGGTGAAGAGCTAGGGGTGGGTAGGTTGGTAGTTGGTAGTCCAGCGATTATTTTTTTTATCAATGATCACCGACTGATAAACACCGCCTTCACATTTTTCTCCTCTTTGTCACCTCTAATCACAAACTCTATCCAACCTCGTCCCTCTTCATTTTGAGCTATTATTTCTTGAGGTAGAATCACGAATATTTTAGAAGTTCCAACCTCATTAGCCTTGACCTCTATTTGCTCCGGAGCCTTTAAAATCGCCTGTTGTGGCTGATTTATTTTTAGAATCTGCTCAAAATCTTGCTGCGGTGAGCCAGATGCAAGGCTCGGAGGTGTATCTAGACATACGGTGAGCAGCGGAAGCGAAGCGGAGCCTTGTACCTTACTATCCGCAGGTAGGGATTTTGAGCAGATTCTTAGCGTGAAAATCTTTTTCTCGTGGGTCTTGTTGCTGATTTTTAGCGTGTAGCCATTTCTGATTGAGTCATCCGATAAGCGAACAAAAACTGGACTACGGTCAGGAATGGCACTGATTTCGAGAGTTGGTTTGGAGAGTAATCCGTGTAACATTAAGCCGCACGCCAAAGCCAAAATTGTGGCGTAGTAAAAACTACGTGGTCGCAGGATTTTGAATTTTTTTTCGGGACGAGGATCAAGCAGATGCGCCATGGTGTCGTAGCGGATCAGTCCCTTCGGCAAGCCGATTTTTTCCATTACATTGTCACAAGCATCAACGCATAACCCACAGGCGATGCACTCCATCTGCAAACCGTTGCGGATATCGATTCCTGTAGGGCAGACGACGACACATTGTTTGCAGTCGATGCAGTGGCCGCTGCTTTTGTTGATGTCGCCATCCCACTTTCCCCTAGGTTCCCCACGTTTCTGGTCGTAAGAAATAATCAGTGTGTTATTGTCAAACATCGCCGATTGGAAGCGCGAGTAAGGGCACATGTAGGTGCAAACATGCTCGCGAGCGAAGCCGGCCATGAGGTAAGTCATGCTACTGACGCCGAGAATCCAGCCCCAAATATTTAGATTAAGATTTTGTGGCAGCGTCAGTGCATCGTTGAAATACATTACAAAGCTGTAGCCGGTGATGAGCGAGATGATGATCCAGATTAGATGGGTTGCGGCTTTACGCCAAAATTTCTCAAAAGTTTCTTTGCGATCTAAAATGATGCGGGTGTTGCGATCGCCCTGAAATAGCCGTTCGACGGCGATGAATATGTCAGTCCAAACTGTTTGGAAGCAGGCATAGCCACACCAGATTCGTCCGAAAAGTGAGGTAACGAAAAACAGAACCACAGCAGCAATGACAAGGATTCCCGCTAGGTAGAATACTTCCTGTGGCCAGATCTCAAGGAAGAAAAAATAGGCTTTGCTGTTGGGTAGGTCGATTAGAACCGCTTGGTTTGGCGTGTTTTCACCGCGGTCAAAACGGATAAAAGGAGTGAGTAAGTAAATGCTCAGGAAGATGGTATTTAAGATCCATTTTAGCTTACGGAACCGTCCCTTGACGCTTTGTGGGTAAAGCCGCTTTTTCGCGGCGAAATATCCTTCCAACATGTTTCAGTGCTCAGTGCTCAGTGCTCAGTGCTCAGGCTCTCATAATCTCTGAGCACCGGGCACTGACAACTGGGCACTGACCTAGTTGACAAACAGATCGCGATTTCTACCGTGCGCGCCCTTTTTTAATCCAGACAGATTTAGATATGTTTGCAATCATTGAGACCGGCGGGAAGCAATACCGCGTAGCGCCAAATGAGAAAATTATTGTCGAAAAATTGACCGGTGAAGCTGGTGCAAAAGTCGCTCTCGACAAGGTTCTTTTAGTTAAGGGTGAGAAAGGTGAAGTTAGCTTTGGCAGCCCGCTAGTAAAGGGCGCGCAAGTTGAAGCCGAAATCATTAAAACCTTTAAAGATGACAAGGTCATCATCTTCAAAAAGAGAAGAAGACAGAATTCGCGCAGAAAACGCGGACATCGTCAGCAACAAACACTTCTCAAAATCTTATCAATCAAAGCATAGGAGTAAGTCATGGCAACGAAGAAAGCGGGTGGTAGTTCGAGGAATGGACGCGATTCGGCGGGTAGAAGGCTCGGCGTAAAAAAATACGGTTCACAATCAGTTGAAGCTGGAAACATCATCGTGCGTCAAAGAGGCACTAAATGGCATCCAGGAAAAAATGTTGGCATTGGTAAAGATCACACAATCTTCGCTAAAATCGCTGGTGTGGTTAAGTTTGTAAAAAGTTCCCGCAACAACCGTATCTTCATCGACGTAGTTCCTGCCTAGTTTTTATTTGGTCGTAAGTCATAAGTCGTAAGTCGTAAGCTTAAATAAACTTACGACTTACGACTTATGACTTACGACTTTTTTGCGGACGTGGCGAAATTGGCAGACGCACTAGACTTAGGATCTAGCGCCTCACGGCATGTGGGTTCAAGTCCCTCCGTCCGCACCACAGAACTTACATAAATCCTACTTTTGCTGCAAAATTTCTTCGGTTTTTTCTGGCTGCGGTGCGCACGTATGTTTGGATACGCTTACGCTCCTAGCCAAAAAAGAACCTCGAACTTTTTTGCAAAAGCGGATTTATGTAAGTTCTGCCGCACCGTTGAATAGCTGTAAACTTACCCCCTTACCCCTTATCCCTTTCCCTTATGACTCAAGCACTCGCAACCGACGTAAAGATCAAAAACACGCACGACAAAAAACTGAAAAAAGATTACCACATCACCGTTCCGTACCCGGTGATTGATGGAAAGATCAATGATTACATCAACAAAATCCGCGGAACTTTTTCGTTAAAAGGTTTTCGCAAAGGCCAAGTGCCACATGAGTTGATTAAGGAAAAATATGGCAAGTCGATCATGGCAGATGAGGCGGATAAGATAATCTCCGACACTATGCGCAAACTGGTTGATGAGAATAAGTTTAAGCTCGCTCTCTCGCCAAAAATAGAGGTCAAAGTTTTTGAAACTGGGAAGGATATAGAATTTACAGCGGTTCTCGAGATCTATCCGCATGTTCCGGAAATCGAACTAAACAAGATTAAAGTAACGAAGCGTGAAGCAGAAATTTCCGCTGATGATGTTGATGAGGCGCTAAAGAAAATGCTGAAATTCTACCGCAAATGGAACAAGCAAGATGCTGGCTACAAGGCCAATATGGGCGACGCGGTCAACATCGATTATGTTGGCAAAATCGACAAACAGGAATTCGAAGGTGGCGCAGCGAAGGGATATCAGCTTGAGCTAGGTAGCAACAGCTTCATCGATGATTTTGAAAAGCAGTTGGTTGGTAAAAAAGCGGGTGATGAGACGCGCATTAAGGTCAAGTTCCCGAAGGAATATCATAAAGAGGAATATGCGGGAAAGCAGGCGGAGTTTGAGGTGAAACTCAATGAAGTTTTAACCGGAGAAATGCCGGAAGTAAGTGATGAGTTCGTCAAAAAAACTTTCGGAATGGATAATAAGGAGAAGCTCGTGGAGGCGGTAAAGAAGCAGCTTACTGATAGTTACGATAACATGTCGCGTACGCTTTTCAAAAAAGAATTCTTCGATTTTTTGAATAAGAAATATGATTTCGAGTTGCCTCTGGGGCTAGTGGATGAGCAGCTCAATCAACTCTGGACCGAAGCCGAAGAAAGCAAATACAAGGAAGAAAAAGAGAAGAAAAAAGCGAAGGAAAAAAAGCAGGAGCTAGCGGAACGTATGATTCGCTGTGGCATGTTACTTTCTGAGCTGGCGCAGAAAAACAAAATCGAAATCACCAATGACGATGTGAACAAAGAGTTCAGCAAAATCGTTTCCCGCTTCCCGGGGCAAGAAAAGGCAGTGATTGAATATTATCAAAAGAATCAAAGCGCGATTCAGCAGTTGCGTGGTTCGATTCTTGAAGAAAAAGCGGTTGATTTCATACTCAGTCAGCAATCACTTGAGAAGAAAAAAATCAGCTTGAAGGACTTTGATAAAGTCTGGGCTAAATCCAATGAGGAGTAAAATGCACGATTTCCTAGACGCAGTAAAACTGGCCACCTTCCCAATTCACAAAGAGGGTTACAAATTCATCATCATTTCTGCCTTGCTGGCGATAATTCTGGCCTTGTTCAGTGATGTGCTGGGCTTGATTGGTTTGGTGCTGACACTGTGGTGCGTATTCTTTTTTCGCGATCCAGAGCGTGTTATTCCGGTTGAAGAAAATGTCGTAGTAAGTCCAGCTGATGGTGTGGTAACCCGCGTGGAATATGGTGTGGAAGCTCCCGAAGAGCTAGGTTACGGCAAAAGAAAGTTCAACAAGATTAGCGTGTTTCTGAACGTCTTTAATGTTCATGTAAACCGTGTACCAGTTGGTGGGAAGGTTATCAAAGTAAGCTACAAACCAGGAAAGTTTTTAAGCGCCAATGTTGACGATGCGAGCCGCGAAAATGAGAGAAACTCAGTGGTTGTTAAAACTGTGAATGGTAGCGAAGTAGTATGCGTGCAAGTCGCTGGCCTTGTCGCACGTCGCATCATTTCCGATGCCAAAGAAGGACAAGAATTTGCAACAGGTGAGCGTTATGGCATTATCCGTTTCGGCAGCCGTACCGATATCTATCTCCATGAAGAAATCGCGATCAAATCTCTAGTCGGCCAAACCATGATTGGCGGCGAGACTGTGATTGCGAAGCTGAATTAATTCAGTGCCCAGTGCTCAGTGCCCAGTTCTCAGTAGTTATGAGAGCCTGGGCACTGGGCACTGGCAACTGAGCACTAAAAATATGCGTTCCTCCAATATTGCTAAGCTTGCTTCAAAACGCGAAGAGGCCAGAATCGGCGGTGGTCAGAAGCGAATCGATGTCCAACATTCCAAAGGAAAACTAACTGCGCGTGAGCGGATTGAAGTTCTGCTAGATCCCAATTCTTTCGAGGAATATGGGCTTTATGTCGAACATCGCTGTGCTGATTTTGGTATGGAAGATAAGAAGCATCCAGGTGATGGTGTAGTTACTGGCCAAGGCACAATCAATGGCCGTCTCGTTTTTGTTTACAGCCAAGATTTTACAGTGATGGGTGGCTCGCTTGGTGAGGCTCACGCCAGAAAAATTTGTCAGATTCTTGATCGCGCGATGCAAGTTGGTGCACCAGTAATCGGCATTAATGATTCGGGCGGCGCGCGTATCCAAGAAGGCGTTGATTCACTTGGTGGTTACGGCGAAATCTTTCAGAGAAATATCGATGCAAGTGGTGTAGTACCACAGATCTCGCTAATTATGGGACCATGTGCTGGTGGGGCGGTTTATTCGCCGGCCTTGACCGATTTCACAGTGATGGTCGAGAACTCATCTTACATGTTTGTAACCGGTCCCGATGTGGTTAAAACGGTTACTCATGAAATCATTTCGCAAGAAGATTTAGGTGGTGCATCGGTTCACGGAGCTAAATCTGGCGTGGCTCATCTCACTTTCAAAAGCGACATCGAAGCGCTGTTGCAAACTCGTCGCCTCATCAACTTCCTGCCTCTCTCCAATCAAAAAGCGATGCCGCAGATTCCGGTCGATGACAATGCGGATCGCGTTGATGTCGCCTTAAACACGCTCGTTCCAGAAAATCCAAATCAGCCTTACGATATGTCGGAACTGGTAGAAAAGATTCTGGATGAAGGAGATTTTTTTGAGATCCAGCCGAATTACGCGAAGAACATTCTAGTAGGCTTCGGCCGTATGGAAGGCGAGACCGTGGGCATTGTTGCTAATCAGCCAATGAACTTAGCCGGATGTCTCGATATTAAAGCTTCCGAAAAAGCAGCGCGCTTCATTCGTTTCTGCGACGCTTTTAACATTCCTCTTCTGACATTCGTTGATGTACCGGGATTCTTGCCCGGAACAGATCAAGAGCATGCCGGAATAATCCGTCATGGTGCCAAACTGCTTTATGCTTATGGCGAAGCGACAGTGCCGAAGATCACTGTCATCACTCGCAAAGCTTATGGTGGTGCTTACATCGTAATGAACTCAAAACATCTGTGTGGTGATGTGAACTATGCTTGGGCGAATGCCGAGATCGCTGTGATGGGGCCGGAAGGTGCGGTGGAAATCATTTTCCGCGAAGATGCAAAAGATCCGGAATCAAAAGCCAAACGCGTTACCGAATATCGTGAGAAGTTTGCCTCGCCTTTTGTAGCAGCATCTCGTGGCTTCATCGACGAAGTAATACGTCCGCAAAACACCAGAAAAAGAATCTGCGCATCTCTACAAATCCTCAAAAACAAAAGCTGCAACAAACCTTGGAAAAAACATGACAATCTACCGCTTTAATGAAAGGTCATAAGGAACAGAAAGATGAAGATGTAATCAAAGCTGATGATATCAGTTTTGACTTAAGAGATGAGAAGACAAAACAGATCCCGAACTGGTTCACAAAGGTCATCCAATGCACGATTAACGCTTTTCAGCGACAAGGTTTTATCAATCTTAAACTACTTGCCGATTCAGGAATGGCACCACTCACCGAGCTTGGTAAAAATCCATCTGTTTTTGTTAAAGGATACCCTTGGCGCTTTGCCTATCAAAACTCAGCGATTTTTTTTCCACTTTATCTGCGTGATGAGTTTCTAAGAGAGAAAGACCTCTCCGTTCCAGAAACTTCTTTTTTTACTGCCGGAGCGGAGGCGATCATTGGTTCAGGGATTGAGCTGATGTCGGTTAAAAAAACTCTCAAACAAAC
>VGDN01000002.1 GCA_016869695.1 Alphaproteobacteria bacterium | reverse complement strand
TGCTGGCTGACCTCAAAAAATTTACCGAAGACAATCTCGATCAGGACAAGGTGATGCTTTCATTTAACACAACCTTCAATGCTTACGGAATCTTGGCGCTAAAGCACAAGGTCGGGCTCTTCACTAGGTCCGACGAGAGTTTTTTGCAGTTTTGTTGGAAGAATGGATTGACGGAGATGGCTACAGTGGTGCGGGCGATTGAGGGGTTAGTGAAGCAATCCTAACCTCCTCATCTCACCCTCAATCCTAGTTCTAGCAGCATCAGAAGGGGTGGTTAAAGGAAGGCGAATTTCGTTGGAGCACAGTCCAAGCAGGCTAGCAGCATATTTCACGGGGATCGGATTAGTTTCACAAAACATCACAGCGTGAAGGTCGGTGAGTTTATCTTGTAGTGCTAAGGCTGATGCATAATCACCGCGCGCAGTCGCTTTTTGTAAGTCAGAAACCATTTTTGGAGCGATGTTTGCAGTCACTGAAATTACGCCGTTGCCGCCCATCGCATTGAAGCCAACTACAGTCGCATCTTCGCCGGAGAGGTAGGAGAATTTTTTCTTAATTAGGAGACGAAGTGAGGCAACGCGGGCGAGGTCGCCAGTTGCGTCTTTGATGCCGACCACGTTTTCTAGCTCGGCAATACGAGCAAGATTTTCGTCGGAGATGTTGATCACGGAGCGGCCGGGGATGTTGTAGATGTAGAGCGGAATACCGACCTTATTTAATTCACGGAAATGTTGAAACACACCTTCTGGCGTTGGTTTGTTGTAGTATGGAGCCACGATCAAACAGGAATCAGCGCCGATTTTTTTCGCATGCTGCGTCATCATCACCGCTTCTTCCGTCGAGTTAGAGCCAGTGCCAGCCATGATTTTGATGCGACCTTTTGTGATCTTAACACATTGCTCGATTACTAAGTTATGTTCATCATGCGAAAGCGTTGGCGATTCACCTGTAGTACCGCATGGGACGATACCATCAACTCCACCAGCGATCTGAAATTCGACAATTTTTTCTAAAGATTTTCCGTCGATTTTTCCGTTTAAAAATGGCGTGACGATCGCCGTGTAGGTCTCGGTTGTTGATTTCATTTTTTGTAGATTGATTTTGCGCCGTGCAATTTTTTCGCATCAAATTTTACCTCCAATCAAGAGTCAATAATGAGCGCTGATTACCTACCGGTTCTACTATTTTTGCTTGTTGCCATCGGGCTTTCATGTGCGGTGATTTTGATCCCATTTTTGCTACGTAAACTTCGCCCCGACGCTGAAAAAAATTCTCCTTACGAATGTGGTTTTGAAGGTGAGGGTGTGGTGCGAAATGAGTTCAACGTGCAGTTCTACCTAGTTGCCATCCTCTTCATCATCTTTGATCTCGAAGTTGCATTCTTATTCCCGTGGGCTGTGTCTCTAGGTAAGATCGGTGTTTTTGGATTCTGGTCGATGATGGTGTTCTTGACTCTTCTAACAATCGGCTTCGTTTACGAATGGAAACGTGGCGCTCTAGAGTGGAGATAAATTGATGACTACTGCTAATCTCAGTCCCCTTAACCAAGACCTCCTGCTCTCGCAAGTAACGGAAGAAATTAACAATCGCGGCTTCGTCACCGCTAAGCTCGACGAACTGGTTAACTGGGCGCGCACCGGCTCACTTTGGCCGATGACTTTCGGTCTTGCTTGCTGCGCAGTAGAGATGATGCAAACCGCGGCGAGTCGCTATGATCTTGATCGATTTGGCCTAATCTTTCGTCCCTCTCCGCGTCAATCTGACGTGATGATCGTCGCCGGTACGCTCACCAACAAAATGGCGCCAGCACTACGCAAAGTTTACGACCAAATGGCTGAGCCGCGTTACGTAATCTCAATGGGAAGCTGTGCCAATGGAGGTGGCTACTACCACTATTCTTATTCAGTAGTACGTGGTTGTGATCGTATTGTACCGGTTGATGTTTACGTCCCAGGCTGCCCCCCAACCGCTGAGGCACTGCTTTACGGCGTCTTGCTTTTGCAAAAGAAAATCAAAAGAACCGGAAAATTTAGTCGTTAATTTTTGTCACTCTTTGATAGGCTAAGAGTGACGTCTTGAAGTCATGCTGAGCTTGTCGAAGCATGACGTAACGTTAGATCGCAAATGCAAAAAAATCTCCCAGCGCAAGCCGCTTACATCAAAGAAAATTTCCAAACTGCACAGGTCGTGGAGCCAATCAAACACGACAATCTCACCATTTATATTGCCACTACTGAAATCGTAAGTTTCCTAAAATTTTTGCGCGACGACCAGAATCTTTCTTTTAAAACTTTGCTCGATGTTTTTGGTGCTGACATGCTTGGCATTAGGTCTCCTCGCTTTGAAGTGATTTACAATTTACTTAGCTACAAGCTGAACAACCGGATCACTGTAAAGGTGGCGCTTGATGACGGTGAAAAGCTTCCAACCGTAATTCCGGTTTTTTCTGCCGCTGGTTGGTTTGAACGCGAGGCGTTTGACATGTATGGGATTGAGTTTGCCAACCATCCCGATTTGCGTCGCATCCTCACAGATTACGGTTTTGAAGGCCATCCATTGCGTAAAGATTTTCCACTTACTGGCTACCAAGAAGTGCGTTACGATGAGTCGCAAAAAAAAGTTGTTTACGAGCCAGTGAAGCTGCCACAGGAGTTCCGTAACTTTGATTTTGAAATGCCGTGGGAGGGACAAAAGAAATGAAAGAGATTTTAGCAAAACTTAAAGCTTCTTTTAAGAGAGCGACAAATGGTGAAGAGCTAATGCCAGTACTGTTCTGGTGGTGGGGTGTGCTTGCATATTTATTCGCTTTCTTTGTCGCTAACAAGCTGATTAAAGCGATTCATTTTCGTTTTGTCGACATCCTGATTGCTCTAGCGATGGTGGTCTATTTTTCGTGGCACATTTATGCCGTAAAAAAATGCTCACCAAAAAAGCCAAAATTAACTCTGGAAGAAAAGAAGAAGTTGAAAGAAGAGCGCCGCCAACAAATGCCAAAAAAAGCTCTACGTAAACTGCTACTGCAAGAGCCGCTAACCGAGTGGGATCCGGTGTTTATACTGATAATGATTGATCTGCTCTGTGTCGCGCATTTTGGGATGTATTTCTTTAAGTAGCTGGATTGCTTCTACTGCGGTTCTAAGCACCAAGAAATCTTCCTGCTAAGTATAGCGAGCCGCAGATGAGGACTAGCGCGGGTTCGTCAGATTTTATCTTCTCGAAAGCATCCAAAAAATTCTCAGCTATTTGCGATTTAATCCCGATTCTTTCTGCGATTTGTTTGATCTCAAAAGCCGTGCGTGACTTGGGCTCATCGGGGATTGTTAAAGTGATTAACTCATCTACTTCACTAGAAATTATACGTAAAAATCCTTCACAGTTTTTGTCTTTAAGCATCGAGAAAATCACAAAAACTTTTCTTCCGTTTTTTTGTTCTCTCAAAAAATCAGCAACGATCATAGCACCTTGCAGATTATGACTTCCATCAAGATAGAGTTCGAATTTGTCGTGAGGAATTTTTTGTAATCGTGCCGGCCAGTGCGCCTTTTTTAATCCACGCTCAATCTGTTCATTCGTTACCAAAAATCTCTTCTGTGCCTTAACCGCTGCAACGGCGGTGGAGGCGTTATCTTGCTGGTGTTTGCCTAGAAGTGGTAAGTGGTAAGTGGTAAGTGGTAAGTGGTAAGTGATTGGGGCGTGTGATTCTGCCGCTTTGTTTTGGATTATTTGCAGAGCTTCTTCTTCCTGTTTTCCAACAACCACCGGACAGTTTTGTTTAATGATTCCGACTTTCTCAGCGGCGATTTTGGCTAGTGTGTTGCCCAGAAATTCTTCGTGATCAAAAGAGATCGGCGTGATCACGCAGCATAGCACTTCTGGTAAAACATTCGTTGCATCGAGTCTTCCACCAAGTCCAGTTTCGAGTAAAAGTAAATCTGCTGGCACGCGGCTAAAGGCAAGGAGCGCCGCTACTGTTGTTCCTTCAAAAAAAGTAACGGGAATCGCTGGAGATTTTTCTGCTGCCGCTTTGCATTCGGTTAAGATTTCATTAAGAAAATCATCCAAAATTTCTCGTCCAGCTAGTTCGATTCTCTCATTAAATCTGACCAAGTGAGGCGATGTGTAGCAATGCACGCACAATCCAGATTCCGCAAAAATCGCGCGCAGAAAAGCGAGGGTTGAGCCCTTGCCATTTGTGCCGGCGATATGGATTGTTGGTGGTAGTTTTAAATGCGGATTGCCCAATCTCTCTAACAATTCATAAACTCGCGAAAGTCCGAGTTTAATGTCACGAAAGCCCAAGGGGCTTGGCCAGAAAGGTAGGTTCATTTGTTATTTACCATTTATCATTTAACGGGCATCGGCAAACAAATGATAAATGGTAAATGTTAAATCATCAGATGAAAAAATTTACCAATTCCCTCATTGCTTTCCTTTCGCTCATCCTCCTCCTCAAACTCATCACCCTCGCCATCTACCCATTTCATCATCCATCCGAAGTGCGCTACGCCGCAATCGCGATGCGCATGGTGCTGACCGGAAATTTTTTGATGCCCTATTTCGATCCGATCACACCATTCTTCGGCAAGCCGCCTTTGTCATTTTGGGCGAGCGCAATCTCATTTAAGATTTTTGGATTTAGCGAATTTGCTGGAAGGTTGCCACACCTTCTCGCTCTAGTGCTGATCTGTTTCGTCATGTATCGTGCCGTGAAGAAAATTTACGACGAAAAAACGGCGCTGATTTCTGTTTTAATTCTTGCTTCTTCACTTTTGTTTTACGCGTTGCACTCGGTGATGACCGAGGCGTTTTTGCTACTCGGAATGACACTGATCTCTTGCTCATTCATCCTGGCTGAGTGGCCGTTATTTTTCCTGGGCTGCATTGTGGCAATGCTAACCAAAGGGCCGGTTGGAATCGTGATGCCGTGCCTGGCCATTCCTGTTTACTTAACCCTCACCAAATCCTGGAAAAATTTTTTCCGAGATTTTCCTTTTGTGCGTGGAGCCTTGATTTTTCTGGCTGCAACCCTGCCCTGGTTTTATTTGGCGGAAAAAAATTACCCGGGATTTTTGGAATATTTTTTGCTCGGAGAAAATTTTGGACGCTTTGCGAAATCAGATTGGGAAGGGGATCGTTACGGTAATGCGCATCGCGTGATGTTTGGTGCGATTTGGTATTTTTTTGCGGCCTCGGTGATGCCAGCTCTTCTCGCTCTTTTTTTGCGGCCAAGACAGATATTTTTTAGCTTTGTAGCGGAGGCGCGGCAGGACAAAAATTTTCTCTTCTTCGCATTGTCGCTCGCAATCCCTCTCATCCTTTTAACCTTCATGTGCAACATGATTATGACTTATGCGATCTACTCCCTTGTGCCTTTCGCGATTGTGCTGGCTCGGATTTTGGTAAAAATTAAGTGGGAAAAATTTTCTTACTTTCTTGGCTACACAACAATCACGCTCTACACATTCGCGATTCTAGCCTTTTTAGCTAAACCAAAAATTTTGCTCGAGCATCTCAATCAGCAGGCTTACCTCATCTCACAAATTCCAGAAAAAAATTTTGAACTTTTTGCGCTCGGTGAAGCCAGAACTAGCTTCACTCTTTACTGGCAAACGCGCGACAAATTAAAAATCGTAAACGCACAAAATTTTGAACAAGTAAACCCGCATTCTTACTTGGTCGACACTAGTGCATCCTACTTAAAACTCACTTCGAAGCAAAAATCCCAACTCAAGGAAATCACCTGCACAATCAAACACAGAGCCTGTTTGTATGAGAAAATTACTTAGCGTCGTCTAGCTACCCTCCCCTTGAGGGAGGGTCGAGGAGCGAAGCGACTCGGGGAGGGGTCAAAAAATACTTACCCCTCCTCGACTCACTTAAAGGTTCGTCGATCCTCCCTCAAGGGGAGGATGATCCACTAGCTACCCTCCCCTTGAGGGAGGGTCGAGGAGCGAAGCGACTCGGGGAGGGGTCAAAAAATACTTACCCCTCCTCGACTCACTTAAAGGTTCGTCGATCCTCCCTCAAGGGGAGGATGATCCACTGAATATGAAGAAATTACTTAGCGTCGTCATCTCGGTCTACAACGAGGAACATAATCTGCAGCCGCTCCACGAGCAGTTGCGTAAGCATTTAGATTCTTACGGGAAAGTTGATTACGAGCTGATTTTTGTAAATGACGGTAGTGCCGACGGCAGTCTTGCAGTCTTGCGTAGCTTGGTTGCGCAGGATTCGCGAGTGCGTATCGTAAACTCTCACGCAATTTTGGTCACGAGATCGCCATGACTGCCGGGCTAGATCACTCTAAGGGTGAGGCGGTAATTTTCATGGATGCAGATTTGCAACATCCACCTCATCTCTTGCCGCAAATGATTGAAAAATGGCTGAATGGAAATGATGTCGTCCTCACCAAAATCACTCACAATGAAGACAAGACGCGCTTCCGTGCCATGCTCACGAAGGCTTTTTACTTCGTCGTGAACAAAATCTCCGACGTCAAAATTCCAGAGAACACTCCTGATTTTCGACTCATCGCTGGCGATTACGTAAAGACCATCAAGAATATGCGCGAACAAAGTCGGATGTTTCGCGGCATGCTGAATTGGCTAGGCACGTCGGGCGCGCTGGAGATCGCGTTTGTTGCGCCGAAACGCCTTGCCGGTCAAAGTAACTACAATTTCGTGAAGTCGATGCGCCTGGCGATTGATTCGATCATACAATTTTCCATCAAGCCGCTGCGTATCTCGATTTATTTTAGCATCATCTGTGCCTTTGTGTCATTCGTGATTGGGCTGATTACGATTTATGAACATTACGTCTCGCATCAGCCAAGTGGTTATGCGACAATCATCTGTCTAATCACTTTTCTCGCCAGCTTGCAGTTTGTGCTGATTGGCATTTTGGGCGAATATATTGGTCGCATTCACATCGAATCGCGTAACCGTCCGCTCTATTTCGCGAA
Source organism: Alphaproteobacteria bacterium (assembly GCA_016869695.1). Classification (GTDB taxonomy): domain Bacteria; phylum Pseudomonadota; class Alphaproteobacteria; order Rickettsiales; family UBA1997; genus UBA2645. The sequence goes on along the minus strand of VGDN01000002.1, from coordinate 10,632 downwards.
CGTGATTGAGCAGAAAAATGAAGTTTAGAATTACCGCTGACGATTTTGGTATCAGTCCCGGCGTTAATTTCGTGGTGGAAAAAATGTTTCGTGAAGGACGTTTACACGCCACCAGTTTGATGTGTTATTCGGGATATTTTGCTGAGGCTGTAACCATCGCGCTACGCAATCCTGGTCTGGATGTAGGGCTGCATTTTAGAATCAAAAACAAAAGTTTCGCAGTACTTTTGCTGCAGGCGCTTACCGACAAAAAAAATCTGCAAAAAGAGATTGAATCTGAGCTGCACACACAAATCGCTTTGCTTGAGAAAGTTGGGATCAAGCCTACGCATATCGACTCCCATCGTCACATCCACATGATTCCAGGAATTTTTTCGGTGGTGAGTAGAGTGGTAAAGGAACAAGGAATTGCGCGGCTTCGCGTGGTTAATGAGAGCTTGCTTACGACGGCAAAAATCAACCACTCAAAAACATTTTTGTGGAATGGAAATCTAGTGAAGTGGTTGATTCTCTCCATCTTTCGAGTCATGAATGGCGAGGTTTCGCAGCGTTATTTTTTTAGTATTCTCTACTCCTGTCAGATCACGAAAGAGCTACTGAGCAAAATCAAAATTCCAGAAAATTTCTCAGAGGTGGAAGTGATGATACATCCAGGAAATCCACAGATGGACGAAGGAATTGCCGATCTCGAAGAAAGGTCGCATTTGATGTCGGTGATGCGAAAGACCGAAGCGGGAATACTCGTAATTCCTAATTCCTAATTATCCGCCGGTTTATTGGTTTTTTGATTGAGCGGATTGCAAATTGCTCGCTTCGCTGCGCCATTTGTCGTAATTACTAATTCCGGTCTCACCCTCCTAGTCAGCTCCACAGCCTGCTGTTTGCGCCACTTAGCGATTTTTTCGTGGTGACCAGAGAGTAGAACATCTGGTACCTCGCGCCCCCGCCACTGCGCTGGTTTCGTGAAATGTGGATACTCCAAAAGATTTTGAAATTCCGGATTTTTTTCTGAGCCAAAAGATTCTTCCGCCAAGGATTCATCAGCGCCAAGAACGCCACTAACATTGCGCAGAATTGCATCGATAAAAACATAGCCGGCTATTTCTCCGCCCGACAAAACATAATCCCCGATTGAAATTTCCTCGATTTGAAATTCATCAATTACGCGCTGATCAACTCCTTCGTAGCGTCCGCACAGGATCGTGATTTCTTGTTCCTGTGCCAATTGCCTAGCTATTTTTTGGTTAAAAACTTTGCCGCGTGGGGAGAGGTAAATGAGTTTTGATTTTGGTTTTAATGACTCGATTGCGGCTGCGACGACATCGGGTTTTAATACCATTCCAGCCCCGCCACCGTAGGGCGTGTCATCAACTGTGCCCCTCTTGTCAAAAGCATAATCGCGAATGTTAATCGCCGAAAATGACCAGAGTTTCTTGCTAAGGGCAGCGCCGGTAACCGAAGCGGAAAGCGGGCCGGGAAATAATTCGGGAAAGAGGGTGAGGATGTTGAAGTGAATCACAGCATTCCCCACTCACTGTCAGGAAAATCCTGCTGCAGCTGTGTTTTTATTTTTTCTGACTGTTCGGGAAGTCCGATTTTTTTGTAGATTTCAGCTAGACGAAAATAGGCCTCCGGCACTTGTTTAGTGTAGCGGTAACGCGAGATCACCTCGTTAAAATTTAGAATCGCGCCCACGTAATTTCTGGTGGAGATTTGGTAGCGACCAACCGCCATTTTTGCCCCGGCCAAATGTTCGTCGATGAAGGCAAGTTTTTCGCGAGCGTCATCGGCGTAAGTCGTACTGGGGAAGCGGGCGATTAGTTCGCGAAAACTGTTCGATGCTTGCTGAGTGTTGTCTTGCGCGCGCTCAATGCTGGGGATTTGGTCGTAATAGGAGAGGCCTTTCATGTAGAGCATGTAAGGCACATATTCGCTGGCGGGATTTAGGCGCAAAAAATCATCAACATTGGCAGTGATTTTTCCATACTCATCATCTTGATAACGGGCGTAGACAGCCATGGTTTGCGCCTTTACCGCCCATTTTGAAAAAGGAAAATCATCGTCGATTTTTTCAAACTCATCCGCGGCTTGAGAGTAGTTTTTTTGCTTCAAGAGCTTGGTAGCATTGAGGTAGGTTTTTTCCGCATTTGGATGTTCATCCTTATCTTTGGAGCAAGAGAAGAGTAGGGTGGAGATGGTTAGCAAAAAAATTATCCGGATCATTTTTAGGACTTACGCAAAATCTAACTTTTGCTTTGAAATTTCGTCGGTTTTTTCTGGTTGCGGTGCGCACCTATGTACTCGCAAACTTTTTATTTTTTAAGTTGCGCGAGTTGCAACTTGCTCCGCAAGTTGTCCGGATACGTGGCTTTTGTCTTGCGCTGCTACGCAGACGCGGGCGCTCCTCGCAGCCGAAGAAAAACAAAAATTTCTTTGCAAAAGCGGTTTTGTGTGAGTCCTGAATTATTCGAAGCATGTTCTGATCTTTATGCTGCGGTTGTGAGCCTCTAATCCTTCGCAAGAAGCCAGGATTGACGTGGCTTGCGCTAATTTGGTGAAAGAGTTTTTGTTGCAAGAAATCAGTGAGATTCTTTTTAGAAAATCAAAGACGGAGAGGCCGCTGGTGAATTTTGCAGTTCCTTCGGTGGGTAGTGTGTGGCTTGGGCCGGCAATGTAATCACCGATCGCTTCCGGTGTATAATTTCCTAAGAAAATAGCGCCGGCATTTTTGATTTTTGGCAGAATTTTTTGCGGATTCTTGGTGACGATTTCAAGATGCTCAGGAGCAATTTGATTTATGATTTCTGTGGCTTCATCAAGTTTTTCTACAACCAAAATCGCCGAGTTTTTTAGTGACTGATCGATGATTTCTTTTCGCGGCAATTTTTTGCTCTGCAGCAGAACTGCTGCGGAGATTTTTTTGGCAAGATTTTGGTCGTCAGTAAGCACGAATGCCCTGGAATCCACTCCATGCTCAAGCTGAGAAAGCACGTCAGCAGCGATCCAATTCGGGTTAGCATTTTTGTCAGCGATGATGGTGACATCGGTTGGGCCGGCGATCATGTCGATGCCGACCTCACCGAATAAAATTTTTTTTGCGGAGGCAACGAAGGCATTTCCGGGACCAACGATTTTGTTTACGGGAGAGATGGTTTTAGTGCCATAAGTCATTGCGCTGACCGCTTGTGCGCCGCCGATTTTGTAAATTTTTTTCACGTCGCAGATTTTGGCCGCGAACAAAACCGCAGGATTGAGTTGTCCTTGTGAACTGGGTGCGCAAATCACGATTTCTTTTACTCCAGCAACTAGTGCCGGCACAACAGACATCAACACAGAGCTTGGATAGGAAGCGGTACCGCCAGGAACATAAACACCGACTGATTCAATTGCCTGCCAGCGATTTCCAAGCATCACGCCAAGCTCATCTTTAAAAGAAAAATCCTTTGGGCATCTGTTTTGATGGTAGCGCTTGATCCTTGCAGCCGCTAGTTTCAGAGCGGATTTAACATCTTTAGTTAGGGTTTTTTCCGCAGCCAAAAATTCCTGTGCTGTCACCACAAAATCCTGTGCGGTTTTGAAATTGGTTTTGTCGAACTGATTGGAGTAGGAGATGAGCGCCTTGTCGCCGTTTTTTTGTGTCGTCGAAATTATTTTTCTGACTACATCTTCAACTCGCGTAGTCTCTTTTTTTGATTTGGTTATGAGTGCTAGGAAGGTAGAGGGGGAAATGATTTTCATTAGTTTAGAACCTGAAATTTTTGCCCTGGTTTGATGCCTAGTTGATCAGAGAGTCCGCCATTAATTTCGAGGACGAATTTTACTTCTTTTTGTGAGGAGATGAGGTCGAGAGAGTATGGTTTGGCGTTGGCTGCAATCGAAGAAATTTTATCATCTTCACCGACGAAAATCATGTCGAGTGGGATGTGTGTGTTTTTCATCCACATTGTCACCATCTGCTTGGGCTCAAAGGGGAAAAGCATCCCCTGATCTGCGGGTAGGTGATCTAGAAACATCAGTCCATACATCTTGCGCTCATCATTGTTGGCGATAGCGATTTTGAAATGAGCAACATCTTGTGAGTCAGCATTGAGAATTTGTATTTTTGCATTGTAGTTTTTTGGATCACGATTAAATCCCGCGATCTCTTTAGTCTCAAGGTTTCGCACCAGTTTTATTCCAGCCAAGAAAACAATCGCACAGCAAATCAAAATCACTGTGAAACGCTTTTTATTGATCTTCATATTTCTAAATTTTGTTTCGTTGGAACTGTTTGCGGCCGCTAAACATAAGGGCTCGCCGACCAGAATAAGATCAGATGTAATCGACATCAAGCGCAAATCCGAGGTGATTGAATTTCTAAATAACGTAGTGGTGGAGAAGGATAACAGTTCGCTTCTAGCGCAAAAAATGACCGTTCTTTATGACGAAAAAAGCAGTGAAAAATCAGAGATTAGGCGAATCGAAGCCAAGGAGAATGTGAAAATTTTTAGCGAAGAATTCGTCGCTAGCGGTGACTTTGGATATTATGAACCCAAGCAAGAAATTTTTGTGTTAGAGAAAAACGTTATCGTCAATAATGGTACTTCAATTGCCAGTGGTGACAAATTCATTTACAACACAACCAGCAAAAAAGGACGTTTTGTTGGAAAAAAGGAAGAGACCGCGATCGCCACAGACAAAAGGGTTGTCGTGGTTATCGGTAGTGATCTGAAAAAGGAAAAAAATGAACGCAAAGATTCTAAGAGCGAAGAATTTGAGTAAATCTTACGGCAAAAAAACCGTAATTCGTGACATTGGTTTGCAGATTGAGCAAGGCGAAGTCGTTGGCCTGCTTGGTCCAAATGGTGCTGGCAAGACCACCTGTTTTTACATGATGGTTGGTTTGATTGAGGCTGATTCCGGCAATATTTTTATTGATCAGCTCGACATGACTAGCATGCCGATGTATCACCGTGCTCGCTTGGGGCTTGGTTATTTGCCACAAGAAGCCTCAATTTTTCGAGGAATGAATGTTGAGGACAACATTATGTCTATCCTTGAAATTGCTGAGGCAAATGAGGTTAAGCGCAGAGAAAAACTGGAAGAGTTGCTGGCAGAATTTTCCATAAATCATATCCGTAAATCACATGCGCTTGCGCTTTCTGGTGGGGAGAGGCGTAGAGTTGAAATCGCTCGTGCTCTAGCAACCAACCCTTCATTCATCTTGCTTGATGAGCCTTTTGCTGGCGTTGATCCAATCGCTGTTAATGAAATTCGTCGGATGGTGATGCATCTAAAAGATCGCGGAATTGGTGTTTTGATTACTGACCACAATGTCCGCGAAACCTTGTCAATCGTGGATCGCGCTTACATTGTTTACGACGGAATGATCCTAACCTCTGGCTCGAAAGAGGAGATCATCGAGCATGAGGAGACTAGAAAGGTCTATCTCGGTGAGGATTTTCGGATTTAAATTGCGACCAGATCAGAAATCCAAAATCAAAAATATGCAAACACTCCTGATCATTGGTCTCGTGACAACTTTACTTCTTACCTCTTGCGTCTCTTACAAACCAATCTTCGACAAAAATGAAAAATATTTGGCAGATGGTGATGAGGCTGCACAGCGCGAATTTAAAGACTGCAAAGCGGAAGCGGACGAATATCTCGACAAGCTAAAAGCTGAGCGTGCCGCACGAGAAGCGGGTCGCAGTGCAGTAATCGGTGGCGTTGTTGGCGGCGTGGTGGGAGCGCTTTCAAGTAACAAACATCTGAAATCTGGATTGACCGGAGGCCTGATCGGCGCGGGTGTAGGTGCTGCCGTTGGTGCGCTAAAAGTTGTCGGGGAAGATAAAATCGTGCCCGATGCAACTAAGCAAAATTACGTCGCCAATTGCTTGGCTAAAAAAGGATATTCGATAATGGGATGGTACTAAAGTCTGTCATCCTGAGCATAGCTAAGGATCTTGTGAGGTCTGGTGAGATGCTTCACTAATATTTTCTAAAAAGTCGCCAGCGATTTTTTAGAAAATCTAAACTCAGCATGACAGCTATAAGGATATGGGTTGGCACCGTATTTCTCAATCAAATCAAAAATCAAAAATGATCGGAACTCGTATTGCTAAACTAATTGCCGCATCAGGTCGTTGTTCACGTCGTGAGGCTGAGGCTTTAATTGAGGAAGGACGTGTGAAGGTGAATGGGCAGGTAATTTCTAGTCCGGCAACTTTCATCACCGATCAATCAGTGAAGGTTGATGATAAGTTGATTAATGCGGCGCAGCCTGTGCGGCTATGGCTTTTTCACAAGCCGGCTGGTTTTCTGACGACGACGAAAGATCCAGAAAATCGCAAAACTATTTTCGATTTATTGCCAAAAAATTTGCCGCGAGTGATTGCGATTGGTCGTCTTGATTACAACACGGAAGGGCTATTGCTGCTTACAACCAGCGGCTCTCTCGCTCGTCATCTCGAGCTGCCAAAAAACAAATTTCTGCGCCAATATCGTGCACGAGTTTTTGGAAAAATAGATCGTGATCGTCTAAAGAGATTAGAGCGCGGCATTACGGTTGATGGGGTTCGCTATGGTTCAATCAAGGTTGAGGTTGAGCTCGAAAAGCCATCTAATTCCTGGCTAAGAATTTCCCTAACCGAAGGCAAAAATCGCGAGATCAGAAAGGTGATGGAGTATCTGGGATTGCGGGTAAACCGCCTAATCCGCGTATCTTTTGCTGATTTTAAACTTGGTAGTTTGGGGGTGGGGCAGACAAGTGAAGTTAGGTCTGCGCAAGTAAACTCTTTGCTGCCGAAACCGCTTCCGCGCTGATTTCTTCGCCGGACAACATTCTAGCTATTTCCTGTGTTTGTGCTGCGTGATCCAGTTTTTCGATTTTGGTTTTAATTTTTCCAACCGCGGTTTTGCTGACTTTGAAGTGAGTATCGGCCTTGGCGGCAATCTGTGGTTGGTGGGTGACGACGAGGATTTGTAACTTTTCTGCTAAAGTTTTGAGGCGCTTTCCAACTGCGTCAGCGGTGCCTCCACCAATGCCAGTGTCGATTTCATCAAAGATCATTGTGGGTACGGATTTAACGCCGAGTAGTGCAACTTTAAGTGCGAGCATGAAGCGAGATAGCTCTCCTCCTGAAGCGATTTTGGAAATGTCGTCGAGTTTGTTTTTGTTTAAGGAGGCGAGGAAGCGGGTGCGCTCAAAGCCACTGGGGTTAAGTGGTAAGGGGCAAGGGGTAAGTTCGGCGTGGAATTTTACTTCACCCATTTTGAGGAATTTTAGCTCTTCTTCGGTTTTGGCGCTAAGGAGTCGGGCGGATTCTTGACGGAGGGTAGAAAGTTCTTCGGCAATTTTTTTGTAATCTTTATTTAGGGTAAGGCGTTGATTCTCAAGCTCTCTTGCCACCTCTTCTTCATTTGAGATTAGCTTTAATTTTTCCTTGGAGTCGTTGATTAGCTCAGACATAGAATCGAGCGGAGTGCTATATTTCCTGGCGAGAGAGCGGATGAAAAAAATCCTCTCCTCAATTGTTTCAAGCGAATTTTCTTCGCCTGAGATTTTTCCTACTAGCTCATCAACACTTGATATTGCTGAATCCAATTCAGAATTTTGTTGGTCGATTTTCTCAGAGATGTCAGAAAGATTTTCGGAGAGATTTTGATTTCTGATTAAAATCTTTTGAGCCGAGATCAGTTGGGAGTTGGCTTCAGTAAGATGTAAACGGAGATCGCTAGCAAAGCGCAGAATTTTTTCTCGACCGAGTAACAAATCTTTTTTGGCGATTAACTCATCTTCTTCACCAGTTTTAAGATCAGCATTTTCAAGCTCGCGTATCACATGCTCTAAATAATCCCTCTCTCTTTCTGCTGCTTCTTTTTTTGCCTTTAGCTCAGAAATTTTCTCCTCAACTGCACGCAGATTTTCGTAAATCTTACGAAGACTTTTTAATAGATTTTCATTGCCAGCAAACTCGTCCAATATACTTAAATGTTGGCCGGGATTGAGTAATCCGCGCTGGTCATGTTGACCATGAATCTCCACCAAACTCTCGCCGATTTTTGCCAAAAGATTTACGCCAATCGCCACATCATTGGCAAAAATTTTGTTTACCGAATTCTCGTGAAGACTGCGACGAATCCGTAACAGATCTGGGCTTACAACATCAAGCAAATCATTTTCGGCTAAAATATTTTTGCAGATTTGGTTCTGCGAAATGTCAAATTCAGCGGCGACCTGCGCCTTATTTTCATCTGATCCAATCAAGCGAAAATTCGCACGAAAACCCAGCGCCAAACCAAGAGCATCAAGCAAAATTGATTTTCCTGAACCAGTCTCACCACTTAGAACGCAAAGCCCTGGCGCGAAAGCGATTTCCGCTTTATCGATGAGGACGACGTTGTGAATTGAAAGAGAAAGAAGCATCGTTTTTGAGTAAATCCTAAATCTTAAATCTTAAATTTATTCCCCCTAAATCCCCCCAAAAAAAAGGGGGGGACTTGGCCTAAATCTTAAATCCTAAATCATGTTCTCCCTCCATCCCCAACTCCAATCCGACACCCACTTCATCTGTGATCTCAAAATTTCGCGCCTACTTTTGATGAATGACGCTAATTATATTTGGTTGATCTTAGTGCCGCGGAAGCCTGATTCAATTGAACTTACCGATCTTTCTTTTGAAGAACAAACTGAAGTTTTACGTGAGATAAATTCCGTTGCGGCACTTCTGAAAAGAAAGTTCCATGCCGATAAACTCAATATTGCCGCGCTTGGAAATGTTGTTTCGCAACTCCATATCCACATCATCGCCCGCCAAAAGAATGATGTAACCTTTCCCAAGCCAGTCTGGGGTAATGCTACCTCTAAACCCTACTCTACCCAAGCTGCACAAGACTTAGTTAAGAAAATAAAGACCGTTCTCGCCCCCAACCCATTACCCCTAACTACTGAGCTGCGTAGGCAGCTCTTTTATCGCTCTCTCCATCGCGGCTGCAAAGAAACTGATTTTTTGATCGGTGAATTCGCGAAAGCTAAGCTTGATGAGATCAGCGATCCGCAGCTGTTTGGAGAATTTTTAGAGGAAGATGACACTAAGATTTACGACTGGATTTTAGCAAAGGATGAAGTGCCTGAGTACTACAGAGAGTTGGTTTATAGCATTCGTGATTTTCATAAAATTTAAATCGCAGACAGCTTTCTAAGCACCACAAAAGCAGCGGCGATTTTTTGTTGTTCTGACTTCACATCCAAAACAAACAAAACCCGCTGACCCACGTGGATCTTGGCCTTACCCCCGCTGTTAAAAATCATCTGCAGTAGTTTTTCTGGTTCGCGAAACCGATTATTTTGGAAGCCAACTAGAATCCCTTCGCTCATCACTTCCAATTTTTCGATGCCGAGTTCCTGGCAGGAATGCTTGATTTTCGCGACTTCAACTAGGTTGTGGATTTCGTCAGGTACTTTGCCAAAGCGGTCATTCATCTCGTCAATCAGAGTTGCCGCCACTTCGTCATTTGTTACCGAGGCGATTCTTTTATAGAAACTCATGCGTAGCGCGAGATCAGGCATGTAGGCTTCGGGGATGAACAAAGAAATACCGAGTTTGATTTGGATGTTGACTTCTGAATCATCACCCTTCGACAAGCTCAGGGTGACGTCATGCTGAGCTTGTCTAAGCATGACGTTCTTTAGACCTTCGATGGTCTCAAGGAGCATCTGCTGATAAAGCTCAACGCCGGTTTCTTTGATATGGCCGGATTGTTCATCACCAAGTAGATTGCCGCTGCCGCGGATATCCATGTCGTGCGAAGCAACGGTGAAGCCAACTCCCAGCGAATCTAGATTCTGCATCACTTCCAATTTTTTCTTAGTCTCGTCGGAAATTTTTTTGCGATTATCGAGCATGAGATAACAGTAAGCGCGCAGCTTGCCGCGACCAACGCGGCCACGCAGTTGGTAGAGTTGTGACAGGCCAAACATGTCGGCTTTGTAGATGATCATCGTGTTGGCCTGCTCGATATCGATTCCGGACTCGATGATGGTGGTTGAAAGCAGCATGTCGATTTTGCCGTCGACAAAATCATTCATGATGGTGTCGAGCTCGCTTGGCATCATCTGGCCATGAGCGTGGGTGATACGGATTTCAGGTAAGAGGATTTTTAGACGTGGCTCCATCTCTTCAATATCGCGGATGCGTGGCACCACGAAGAAAACGCGGCCGCCACGATTAAACTCTCGCATTACCGCTTCGCGCGTGATAACTGAATCATAAGGCATGATGAAGTTGCGCACCGCCAGGCGATCAAGCGGCGGTGTTGAGATGAGGCTCAAATCCTTTACGCCAGTAAGCGACATCTGTAGCGAGCGCGGGATTGGTGTGGCGGAAAGGGTGAGGACGTGAACCTCGTTGCGTATCTCTTTGAGCCGCTCTTTCTGGGCGACCCCGAAATGCTGCTCCTCGTCGATGATGACCAAAGAAAGGTTTTTGAACTTGATGCTCTTCTGCAGTAGCGCATGCGTTCCAATCACGATTTGCACAGCTCCAGACTCAATCTCTTCGCGAGTTTTTTTTGCCTCAGCAACTCCGATTAATCGCGAAAGCTGCGCGACCTTCACCCCCGTACCCTCAAAACGTTTAGTAAAATTTTTGT
>VGDN01000001.1 GCA_016869695.1 Alphaproteobacteria bacterium | reverse complement strand
TTACGGTGGAAAGACGGTGTGCAATCACAACTGATGTGCGTCCCTTCATTAATTTTGCCAAAGCATCTTTGATTAATTTTTCAGAAATCGGATCGAGAGCAGAGGTCGCTTCATCCAAAAGCAGAATTGGCGCATCGTAGAGAATCGCGCGAGCAATGGCGATACGTTGACGCTGACCACCAGAAAGACGAATACCATTTTGCCCTACTCTCGCCTGATATTTCTCCGGAAGCTCGGAAATAAACTCATCAGCTTCGGCGAGTTTTGCTGCACGAACGATCTCTTCCTCAGTCGCATTTTCTTTGCCGTAACGGATGTTCTCTAGGATTGTGTCATCAAACAGCATCACCTCTTGATTCACCACCGACATCGAACCGCGCAGCGACTTGAGGGTAAGATCGCGGATATCGTGACCATCGAGCTTAATCACCCCAGAATCAGGATCATAAAAACGTAAAATCATGCTCATGGTCGTCGATTTGCCACCACCAGAATGACCAACCAATGCTACCGTTTTTCCGGCAGGAATTTTCAACGTGACTTCATTGAGAGCTTTTTTGTCGTCGATGTAGCTGAAGGAAACTTTCTCAAACTCGATATCGCCTTTGACGCTGGTAATCACCTTAGCTCCAGGCTTGTCTTTAATCGCTGGCTGCTCGTCTAAAAGAGTGTAGAGACGCGTCGCTGCAGCAAGTCCCATCTGCACTCCAACATTCATTCCCGACAAGGATTTCAGCGGTCGATATGCCATCATCATCGCGCCAAAGAAGGAGAAAAAGGCGCCGGGCGTGGTCTCGCCAGTAATCACTTGATGACCGCCATACCAAATCACTGCCGCCACCCCAATGCCACCGAGCGCTTCCACAAAAGGCGAAGCTATGAGCGATATACGCGAAATTTTTTTGCCCATCTTGAAAATACCATCAATGATCTGCCCCATCCTCTTTACCTCAAAATCCTCGCAGGTGTAGGCCTTAACCAGTTTTGAATATTGCAGAGTGTCATTCATTTGTGAGTTAAACTTCGCCGCCATTTCCTGATTTTTAAAAGAGAGGTGACGCAGGCGACGGCCTAGTTTGTAGATTGGATAGGCCGCGAGTGGAAAACCAATGAAAGCAACAAGCGACAGTTCGACACTCTGCATAAACATCACCACGATTAGAGCGCCAAGGGTGAAGAGCTGTTTTACAAATCCATTAATTACTGTATTAATTACCCCGACAACCGCGCCGATCTCATTTATGATACTCGCCATCATATCGCCCGATGACTTGCTGTGCAGCTTAGCAATGTCTGATCTGATAAAATGTTCATAGAGACGAACCCGCATGTCGGCAGTGATGCGCATGCTTAAGATGTTCATGGTAAGTAACTGAAAATATGTCGTGAAGCCCTTCACCACCGTAACCAACAACACAACCAATGGAATGAACCAAAGTGCAGTTTGATCCTTCTTAACAAAGACCGAGTCAAGCGCTGGCTTGATTAGCCAAGCATGTAGCGAAGTCGTACCCGCGATCAGCAGCATCAAAACAACCGACAAGGCGAGAGTTTTTTTGTGAGGAATTACGTATTCGCAAGTGATACGTTTAGCAAGGTAGGTAGTACGGTTATAGTTAACTGAACTTATCATTTATCATTTACCATTTATCATTTTAGTGTTGTGGCGCCTGATTCCGCCGCATTTCCCAAATGATAAATGCTAAATGTTAAATGCTAAACATCTTCTCTTCCTTCAAAAAAATCTTCTCCTCCGCTCTTTTAGAAATATCGCCCGAGCTCAATACTGAGGAGCTTTTACGCTTTACCGTTGAACCAACAAGAGAAAAATCACACGGTGATTTGGCCTGTAATGCGGCGATGATTTTTAGTAAAAAACTTGGGATGAATCCGCGGGAATTGGCACAGAAAATAATCGAGAAGATCAAAAATGATGATGTGGCGAAGCTAGAAATCGCTGGTCCCGGCTTCATCAATATTTTTCTAAAACCGCAAATTCTGCATCGCGTAATCACTGATTTGGTTGAGCGAGATTTCACTTTTCCACAACTCGGCCGGAACAAAAATGGTCAGGGCGAAAAAATTAATCTCGAATACGCCTCACCAAATCCAACCGGCCCAATTCATGTGGGTCACACTCGCGGTGCAATTTACGGCGACGTGCTTGCAACCCTCCTACAAAAAACCGGTTACGACGTTCTGAAAGAATATTACATCAACGATGCTGGCGCGCAGATTCTAACTTTAGTGAAGTCAGCTTACCTGCGTTATCTTCAGGCCTGTGGCGAAAAAATTGAAATCAGCGACGGACTTTATCCCGGCGAATATCTAATCCCCATCGGACAAGCACTGAAGGAAAAATTCGGCGACTCATTACTCAATCACCCTCCCCTTGAGGGAGGGTCGAGGAGCGAAGCGACTCGGGGAGAGGTTAACCCACTTGACCCCACCTCGAAGTCGCAAGCGACTTCGATCTCCACTCAAGGGGAGGATGGCCCAGAAATAATTCGCGATTTCGTCGTTGCCAAGATGGTTGAGCTAATCAAACACGACCTACTGGCTCTAGGCATAAAACATGACAGCTACTTCTCCGAAAAAAAAGAACTGCACGACACTGGCAAGATTGATGCAGCAATAAAAATCTTACGCGACAAGGGGTTGATTTACGAAGGTAAGCTTGAGGCGCCAAAAACCGAAAAGGGTGTGGGAGCTCTGCCCGAGGGCTATGACGAGAAAGACCAAACACTTTTTGCCGCAACAAAGTTTGGCGACGACCAAGATCGCGTCGTCAAAAAAGCTGACGGCACCCCAACTTATCTCGCCGGCGATATCGCTTACTCCCTCTCCAAATGGCAACGTGGTGCCAAGAAATTCATCATGCCCCTCGGCTTCGATCATGCTGGATACATCAAGCGCCTAAGCGCCGTCGTAAGCGCAATAACAAACGACCAAGCGCAAGTGAAGGTAATTTTGTGTCAGATGGTAAAGTTCGTAAAAAATGGCGAGCCGCTAAAAATGTCGAAACGCGCCGGCAACTTCATCACCGCACGCGAAGTAATTGACGAGGTCGGCGCCGATGTCCTGCGCTTCATCATGCTCACTCGTAAAAATGATGCTCCCTTCGATTTCGACCTCACCAAGGTGATTGAGCAATCGAAAGACAATCCGATTTTCTATGTGCAATATGCTCACGCACGCTGCTGCTCGGTGCTGCGGCAGGCCGTGACAGTCGGTAGTTGGAAGTCGGTAGTCGGTAGTAAGTTAGTGGATGAGGCAGAGATCGAGTTGATGAAAAAAATCGTGAATTTTCCGCGCGTCATAGAGATGTCGGTTGAGCATTTTGAACCACATAGAATCGCTTTTTATCTACAAGAACTTGCTGGCGAATTTCATGCTTTATGGAACAAGGGCACAGAAAATCCCGAGTTACGCTTCATCATCAATGACCATCCGGAACTAACAGCAGCAAGGCTTGCCCTTGTTACTGCCACTAAAAAAATAATCGCCGCTGGATTGAGTATTTTTAATATTCAGCCCACCAAGGAGATGCGCTAAATGGAAGATTTTGGTTACCAAAAAACTAGCAACAAAACCAACGCACCAGGCGCGGCAAAACGCGCGCTGCTTGCTGTCGTAACCTTATTTTCTTTCGCCATTTTCATCTACATAACCATTAGCGCTTACCATTTTGTGCGTGATGACAAGGCAGATATAGAGCTGATTCAATCGCCAGATGAGCCGATTAAAGTATCTGAGAGCGAAGAGAATAATCGCGGAGAAATGCAGGTAGATCACTCCGTCTACGAGGATATTTTTGGTAACAAAAAAGAAGCTCTAAAAGAAGTACTAAAAGACAAATCAACCAAGATTCGTCAGGCTCCCGAACCGGCATTACCACCAAAACCAGCTCCACAAGAAGCAATGCCGATCATACAAAAAGCGGTGACAAAAGAACAAAAAAAACCAGCTCCAGAAATTGAGGCAGAAAAGCGCGACAACACTGCGCCAGCACCAGCCAAAACAAACAAAAAAAGAACGATCAAAGTTCAGGTAACCGCACTTTCTTCGCGCGAGGCAGCGGAAGAATATTGGCTAAAATTAAATCGCTCCCACAACACAATTTTTTCGGGATTACGTCCCTTTATTGAAAAAGTTGATTTGGATAAAAGAGGAATTTTTTACCGCCTGCAAGTAGGTGTTTTTTCCGGACAAATTGAAGCAGAAAAATTTTGCGAGAGATATGTTGCGCAGGCTAGAAAGAGTAGCGCTGATTGTATTGTTGTGGAGTAGAAAATATGAATTTTCGCCTTAAGGCGAAAATCTTTGTTAAAGAACAACCTAGACACTGTTGGCTAACTTGTTGTATTGTAATACATCACAACATTAACTGTTGTTAAATGTTAATTTTTATGAGAACCGTAACAAAAACTTTAACCATTTCACTGCCACTGCAATTATATAAAGCTTTAGAGCGCGTAGCTATAGAGGATGACCGCAGCAAAAATTATCTAGTTAAAAAGGCGATCGAGAGCCACTTAAAATCAATAGCACCCAATGAACAAATTGCGGTCGTAAAAGGTGCAGCAGCAAAATTCAGACCATCTAGCAAGTCTTCAAAAATTCATAAAAAACGATCGTGACACTAATACTCTCAAGCATCGGCGCAATTTTGGTTTTTCTGGTGGTTTTTGTTTTACTTAAAAAATCCAAAAAACTTCAAAAGTCAGAATCTAAAAAAAGCAGTGCCGACTCTGATTTGGCGACAATATTTAAAACCGACAAACCGCAGGCATATCGAGCAATATTAGAAGTAGATGAGCTAAATAACTCAATCCGCCCCGAGGGATATCAGCAGCGCACATTGGATCGCGAGGTGGGTGGATTAGAGGAAGGAAAAAAAGGGACAGAAAAACAAGCTCAAGAAGAGCAAAAACATCATCACGAAAAACATGTTGAGGACGTGTGGGACAAACGTTCAGATGAGATAGATAAGATTGGCTCAATCGACCCGCTAGCTGGACATGACAAGGAATCCATGACTTGGCGACTCAAGAAAATCAAACTCAAAATCGGTAAACACTTACATCGCGATGATCACGGCAAACACGCAGATGAAACCGGAAAAAATTACGACAGCCGCTACGCCAACCAACAAGGTGGATTCACGCAAATGATTAAAGCTAGACAGGATTTTGGTCACGAGGGTGGTGGCGGAATGGAGAGGTGATTCGTAATTCAACCCCGGTCGCACTTTAAGTACTAACTCCTCCTCGTCATTCCCAACTTACAGTTTCTGGGAGCGAAGCGACGTAGAAACTGTTAGATCGGGAATCCAGGAACCATCCGCTGGATTCCAGATCTAAGATTTTCTAGGACTCTAGCGCATCCAAGAAAATCTAAGTCGGAAATGACGAGATGGTATTTGTGCTAGAGGAGGTTGAGATGAGGGGGTATTTCTTAAGTGCGACTGGGGTTATTCAATAAAAGCTCTTCCCCTCTTGAGCCATTGCAACCAGCAGCTTTGACACCTCAAATCTCTTGCCGTGTTTTTGATTTAACTCTTGTAGGCGCGACACCAATTTTTTGATTCCATATTTGTCAGCACTGCGCAGGACGCCGCCACGGAAGGCTGGGAAACCGCAACCCATGATCATCGCCATATCGAGGTAACGCGCATTCTTGACCACTCCTTCTTCCAGACATTTCGCGGCTTCATTGACCATCGTTAAGAGACAACGATCGAGGATTTCTTCGTCATTAATGAAGATTGGCTGGATTTTTTTCTCCGCTCTCATTTTCTCTAAAATCGCGCTGAGCTTAGGATTTATCTCGTTCCTCGCCTTGTGTAAGTAAAAGCCTTTTCCAACTTTTTTGCCGAGAAGATCTTTGTGATTTTTATAAATTTCGTCGAGCAGATCAGCGACACGCATACGTTCCCCGTAAGCTTCCTGCAAGGAATGCGCGACCTTCACACCAACATCAATCCCCACTACATCCGCTAAAACAAATGGTCCCATTGGCATACCAAAATTTTCGATGAGCGAATCGACACGTTCAAGATTGGCGCCTTCTTGCAGCAAATAAGCCGCTTCATTCATATATGGAAGCAGGATGCGATTAACCAAAAATCCGGCGACGTCCTTCACCACCACTGGCGTTTTGCCCAGCCTCTTCGTGAGTTTAACGATGGTAGCGATGGTTTCGTCAGAAGTTTTTTCGCCACGAATCACTTCCACTAAAGGCATGCGATTCACTGGATTAAAAAAATGCATACCAGCGAAGCGCTCAGGATTTTGTAGGGCGTGCGCCATTTCTGAAATCGACAGCGAAGAAGTGTTGGAAGCAATAACCGCATTTTTTTCCAGTTTAGTTTCGACCTCCGCCAAAATATTTTTCTTCACCGCCATATTTTCGACCACTGCTTCCACCGCAAAATCAATTCGCTCAAAGCTAGTGTAGTCAAGGCTTGTGGTCGCTTTGTTAATTTTGGCATTTACTTGCTCGGCAGTAAGTTTTCTGATTTTTTTGAGCTGCTCAAAAATTTTGATGATCTGGTTGAAGCCTAGAGCCACTGCCTTTTGCGAGATATCCTTAATCCGCACATCAATGTCGTGATTAACAAAAAGCCACGCGATTCCACCACCCATCACACCAGCACCAAGCACGGCAGCGCTTGCCACGTCAGCTCCCGCAACATCTCCCTCAACTCCTGAATCTTTTTTCAGCGCCTCATTAGTAAAGAAAATCTCGATTAGATTTTTGGAAACATCGCCAACGCAAAGCTCACAAAAAGCAGCGAGCTCGGTTTTAAACTTCAACTTGCCATATGTCTTCTTGATAACATTCAAAGCTACGAATGGCGCAGGATAATTGCCTTTTGTCTTCTTCCATAAATCTTTTTTGGCCGCATGAAAAATCACCAACTTACCAAGCAACAATCTCTCAAGAATAAACCTCTTACTACGCGCTACTTCTCTGACTTTTAAGAATCGGTTTTGTTTCGGGTTTTTCAAAATTTCGGTGACGAACTCGCTGAGTTTCTCAGGTAAAACCTGCCCAGAATCTCGCTGCGGTGAGTCAGATACAAGGCTCTGCGAGAACCGGAGCGGAGGTGTATCTAGACATACATTGAGCACCGGAAGCGGAGCAGAGCCTTGTATCTGACTCACCGCAGGTAGAGATTCTGGGCAGGTTTTAAAAAACTCTTCACGCATCAACTCATCCACAAGCCCTATCTTCAAGGCTTTACGTGCATCAACTGCCTTTCCGGAAAGAATGATTTTTAACGATTCTGGCAAGCCGATAAGAATCGGCAAACGCTGCGTTCCACCAAATCCGGGAATAATGCCAAGATTAACTTCCGGCAGGCCGAGCTGTGTTTTTGGATTGGTGATTGCGATGCGATATTGACAAGCCAACGCCAATTCCAAACCACCGCCAAGACAGGCACCATTTATCACCGCAATGGTTGGGATTTTTAACGCCGCGATCTTGTTCATGATTTCCTGCCCACGAGAAACTTTTTTCTCCGCATCCTTCACATCGCGCAAATCCTTGATTTCATTGATGTCGGCGCCAGCGATAAAAATATCCTTCTTGGCCGAACTAATCACCAAAACACGAATCTCCTTGTTACTCTCAATAACATTCAACACACTCTCCAACTCGCTCATCACTGGCGCCGAGAGCTTGTTCACTTTTTCATTAGGCAAATCCAAAACCAGATTTGCGACACCATTTTTGTCGATGTTAAAGGAGATATTCACGCTCTAGCTGATTTTGATGTTCCATTTCTTGCTGAGATATTTTTCTACATCGGTGCGTTCGTCAGTGGTCAGCGAGCGGTTGTAAACAATGATCTCAGCGATGTAGCCATTAAGAAAGGTATCACCACTACTAGCAGCCGAGGCGCCTATGACGGTAGAGGTAGGTATGGCGACTATGCCGGTCATACTAGCAGCAGTATCAACGCTTCCATTCGTCCATCCTTGAACTTGCGATCCATTATATCTCGCTGAGCAAATAACTGGAGTAGCTACGCCAATAGCTGGTGCACTGGTTGGAGTATCGCTACCCCGCCACATCGTATCATAAAAAAATCTTCCACACTTAGCGGTACTGGTATTGGCTAATACAGTCAGCTTAACCGCGGCAGAGCTGTTTGAGCGAAACACAGTATGCACAACATTACTAGCACCAGCAGCTGTGCTGACGACGGCTACAGTAAATATCGTACCTACCCTCTCTCCTCCAATGACATCCGTAGACGCCAGAGACATTACATCATCCGTTCCGTCAAACTTTAATGCCGGAAGACCGTTGATAATATTGGTCGAATAAAGCGGCTGCTTACCTGAAGCTCCTGTAGCATTATTTTTGTAAGTATTGCGTGGATTGATGTCATTCCACTGCGCTATCGCGTCGTTATTGCTTAGAGAGGTAGAGGTAAAACTTCCTTCTGAAGTTGATTCAAGCCAAAGAGTTAGGTTGGGAATAGATGGAACTGGCGAGGTGCTGGTTAACTGTCTTGCCGATGATAGTTTCATCTTGGTAAACAACGAACTAGATGCGGCAATGCCGGCAATTACGATGCCGATGATGAGGATTGCGATTGAAAGCTCGACGAGCGAGAAGGCGCGATTAAGTTTTTTCATACTTTAGTTAAGTTGAGCTGAGTTAATAATTTTTAGCTGATTTTGATTTTCCACTTCTTGCTGAGATATTGTTCCACATCCGTGCGTTCATCGGTGGTCAGTGCACGATTATAGACAATAATTTCGGCGATGTAGCCGTAAAATGGTTCACTTGGCACTGCATCTGCAGCACCAGTCGCATCTTACTAGCCACACTAGTAGCCGCAGTAACACCAGCAATTATGATGCCGATGATGAGGATTACGATTGAGAGCTCGATTAGCGAGAAGGCGCGATTAAGTTTTTTCATTGTTCTAATTAGCTAATTAGCTAAAAATTTTTCGATTTCGAGAGCGGCCATGCAGCCAGTGCCAGCGGCGGTTACGGCCTGACGGTAGATTTTATCTTGGATGTCTCCCGCGGCATAAATGCCAGAAATATTTGTCACTGTCGAGTTAGGCTTTGTTTTGATATATCCCTCAAAGTCAATATCCAGGCCGGTTTCTTTGAATAAATCCGAGTTTGGTTTGTGACCGATGGCGATGAAGATGCCGTCGATTTTCATTTCACGAATCTCGCCAGTCACAGTGTTTTTAAGGCGCGCGCCGGTTACGGTTTTTGGAGTTTCAGAGCCTAAAACTTCATCCAAAGCATGATTCCAAATCACTTCGATTTTCGGATTTTTGAACAAGCGATCTTGCAAAATTTTTTCCGACTTAAACTTGTCGCGACGATGAACTACGTAAACTTTGCTGGCGTGATTAGTTAAATATAAAGCCTCTTCAACCGCGCTATTTCCACCACCAACAACAATCACTTCTTTGCCGCGAAAGAAAAATCCATCGCAAGTTGCGCAGCCAGAAACGCCAAATCCTTGGAATTTTTTTTCTGACGGTAGGCCAAGCCATTTTGCTTGCGCACCGGTGGCGATCACCACAGCGTCAGCTTCAAACACATCTCCCGACTCGCCGATTAGCTTGAAAGGACGCTTCGAGAAATCGACTTGCGCGATGTGATCATAAACCACTTTCGCTCCAACATGCTCAGCTTGTTTTTGCATTTGCTCCATCAGCCACGGACCTTGAATGACCTCCGCAAAACCAGGATAATTTTCGACATCAGTTGTAATCGTTAACTGCCCGCCTGGAGAATTTCCATTGATGACGATTGGCGAAAGATTAGCGCGCGCCGCGTAAATCGCTGCGGTAAAGCCAGCAGGGCCGGAGCCGATGATAGCGACTTTTGTTTTATGAAGGGACATTGGGATATTTTTGATTTTGGATTTTTGATTTGGTTTAAAAGGCTCTTTCAAACACTGATTCAGTAGCTCTGATCAAGTCGGCAACCGGTACTTCCTCACCAGCAAAAATAATTTTTTCTGCGATCACTTCGCCAATTTTTGTGAGAGTTATGGATTTTTTTTCGGCTAGTTTTTGTAACTCGCTAGCCGTCACGGCATCAATGGATACAAGGTAACGTGACTGATCTTCACCAAATAAGAATCCGTCGTCATTTGGAATATTTTTTATCTCACAACCCAAATCTTTGCTACACATCTCAAAGGCAGCAACCAACAAACCCCCGTCAGAAATATCGTGGCAAGCCTTGATTTTGTTAGTCTCTATTAGTTCACGTACAAACTCAGCATTCTTTTTTTCTTCGGCTAAATCCACCTGCGGCGGATTTTTTTTGCTTTCGATTTTTTGGATTTCACGCTCGAACAAAGAACAGGAAAGATGTCCGTGAGCCGCACCAATCATGAATATTTCATCACCAACAGCTTTAAACTTAACGTCGCATCTTTTGCTTAAATCCGTAAGCAGCCCCACTCCTCCAATCGCTGGCGTTGGCTGAATTGCTTTGCCGTCAGTCTCGTTGTAAAGTGAAACATTGCCTGAGACGACCGGATAATCCAAAGCCTTGCAAGCCTCGGTAATGCCTTGGATTGCCCGCACAATCTGCCCCATGATTTCTGGTTTTTGTGGATTACCAAAGTTAAGGCAGTTGGTGATGGCGAGCGGCTTGCCACCTACTGCCGAGATGTTTCTGTAAGTCTCGGCTACTGCTTGCTTCGCACCTTCAAACGCATCCGCCTCAACATAACGCGGCGTGCAATCCGTGGTCATCGCCAAAGCTTTATTCGTACCGTGAACACGCACAATCGCTGCATCACCACCGGTTTGAATCGTGTCATTCATCACCTGCGAATCATACTGCTCGTAGATCCATTTTTTGGAGGCGAGATTAGGAGAAGTAAGAAGGGACTTGAGACTGGAGAGAGGCATTAATTTTTGATTTTTGATTTTGGATTTTAGATTGCTGGATTGCTGCCTAACAAAATCAAAAATCAAAAATGAAAAATCAAAAATGAAACGATTTACAACCCTCACTTCCACCGCCGCCGCCTTACCTTTGGTCAATATCGACACCGATATGATCATCCCTAAACAGTTCCTCAAAACCATTGAACGCACTGGTCTGGGCAAGGCCTTGTTTTACGAAATGCGCTTCGATTTAAGCGACAAAGAAATCCCCGATTTTGTTTTGAATAAACCGGAATTTCGGCAGGCAAAAATTTTAATCGCGCGCGATAATTTTGGCTGCGGATCCAGTCGTGAACATGCTCCGTGGGCATTAGCTGATTTTGGAATTGAGGCAATCATCGCCCCATCTTTCGCCGATATTTTTTACAATAACTGCTTCAAAAACGGCCTGTTGCCAATCATCTTGCCGCACGAACAAGTCGAGGATCTGCTTACTCTCGCAAGCGCTAAGGACAATAGCATGACCATCGATTTACCAAAACAAGAAGTACGTGCTGGTAATAAAGTTTATCACTTCGAGGTCGATGCTTTCCGTAAGCATTGTTTGATCGAAGGACTTGACGATATTGGCCTCACCTTGCAAAAATCCGCCAAGATTTCTGACTTCGAAAATCATGCCAAGCAGCTCACTCCTTGGCTCTTCAACTAAATTAAAATCCCTAAAAATGACAATCCTCGCAGGAAAAAAAGGCCTAATCATGGGCGTTGCCAATAATCGCTCAATCGCTTGGGGCATTACCGAACAGTGCAAAAAATTTGGTGCTGAACTTGCTTTTACTTACCAAGGCGAAGCTTTACAAAAACGCGTTGAGCCGCTCGCTGCTTCGGTTGGCTCTGACATAGTTTTACCTTGCGATGTGAGCGACAGCGCTTCCGTTAAAAAAGTTTTCGAAGAACTCGACAAGAGATGGGGCAAACTCGACTTCCTCGTACACGCCATCGCTTACTCCGACAAAGAAGAGCTGCGCGGCAAATATCTCGACACAACTCCGGGCAACTTCACCAACACGATGAACATCTCCGCCTTCTCGCTGGTTGCAGTCGCCAAGGAAGCTGAGCCTTTAATGAAAAAAGCTGGCGGCGGATCGATTGTAACTTTGAGCTATTACGGCGCGGAAAAAGTAATGCCGCATTACAACGTGATGGGCGTAGCTAAGGCGGCACTCGAGGCTTCCGTGCGCTACCTCTCCATGGATATGGGTAAGGACAATATCCGCGTGAATTCAATCTCTGCCGGACCGGTTAAAACCCTTGCTGCTAGCGGCATCGGCGACTTCCGCCTCATCTTTAAGTGGAACGAATATAACGCCCCACTTCGTCGTAACATCAGTTTGGAAGATGTCGGCGGCGCTGCGGTGTTCTTACTCTCCGAACTTGGCGGCGGCGTGACCGGTGAAAATCTTCACGTTGATGCTGGCTATCACGTCGTCGGCATGAAGGCCCCTGACGCTCCCGATCTCTCAATCATCAAGGATGGCGAATAAATTCAGTGCTTAGTGCTCAGTGCTCGGGCTTTCATAGTTTCTGAGTGCCGGGCACTGGGCACTGGGTACTGGGTACTGTTACTGTGTTTATCAATCACCGGCCATTTTTAATTATCATCTCATCTCCATCCGGCGCAGGCAAATCAACGCTTTGCCGCATGATCATCCAGAATGATCCGCTGATTAAACTTTCGATTTCCGCAACGACTCGCCCTCAGCGACCACAAGAAGTTCAAGGTCAGCATTACTTTTTCGTAACCAAAGAAGAATTCGGCGAACTCGATTTTCTCGAGCATGCGACAGTCTTTAATCACGATTACGGCACGCCAAAAAAAATGGTCGAAGATGAGTTGCAGAAAGGCAGTTGTGTGTTGTTCGACATTGACTGGCAAGGCGCGCGCCAGATTAAAGAAAAGTTTGAGCGCGATTCGGTGGTTTCGATCTTCATCCTCCCCCCATCAATGCAGGAGCTAGAGCGCCGCTTACGCGCCCGCGCTAGCGATCCGGAAGAAGTGATGCAGGACCGCATGCACAAAGCCCGCGCCGAGATTAGTCATTACGACGAATATGATTTCATCTTGGTCAATGACGACCTCAACAACACCTACCAAAAAATCCGCGCCATCATCGAAGCTAAGCGCGTTGCCAGGCAGAACCAGCAAGATATTCGGAAGCTCATTTCACAGTTTTTGTAATGCATTCCTTCATCCAACTCCTCGTCGATTTTGTTAGCGATATCGGCTATCTTGGCCTCTTCATCGGCATGTTTTTGGAGAGTACTCTAATTCCGATTCCAGCTGAGCTGGTAATGATTCCAGCTGGCATCGCCGCGCAGCAAGGGGTGATAAATATTTATTTCGCGATGTTAGCTGGAGTTGCAGGAAATGTTGCTGGCGCAGTTTTTAGCTACTATCTCGCCCTCTCGATTGGTCGGCGAATTTTGCTTAAAATCGGCAAATATTTTTTCATCAAGCCAGAAACCATTATTCGAATCGAAAGATTTTTTGGGCAACACGGACATATTTCCGTCTTCATTGGACGGCTCCTCCCTGGCTTTCGTCACTTCATCTCCCTTCCTGCTGGACTCGCTAAAATGGATATGCGGCTGTTTCTGGTTTACACTACACTTGGCTCAACAATATGGGACGCAGTGCTAGTCGGACTCGGCTTCTTTATCGGCGCTAATCAAGAACTCATTCACAAAAATCTGCACCTCATCATGATCGCCGCATTCGCCATCTGCGCAACAATCGCGGCCATTTACATACGCTGTCGTAAATTTTGTAGGTAAGGAAAACTCAACTTTTCCAAGATTTTGTACACGCATTCAAAATCTCAACCACCCCTCACCTCTCCTAGGTAGCAGCAAGACTCAGAGAAACAGTGTTTAGACTCGGAGGAAATGATGATGAAAAAACTCAAGGCTGATAAACCCTCCAACAACATCTAAGAATCTTCTTCTTCACCATACCTCACCCAACACTACTTGCGGATAAAGGCGAAACGATTGCGACTCACTCAACTAAAGAAAGATAAGAAAATAAATCTGGGGACGGTAGTGAAACTGTCCCCAGATTTAAAAAATTGTAAAAAGCCTCAATCTGCAGGGGGAAATACAGCTTTCATTTTTTACAATTCTTATCTCAAAAATACTTCGTTACTGCGATCAATAGATAGTTTATTTGGTGTAATTTAGTCATAAATAAATTGGGTATAATTGGATATTTTTATGGACATTCAGTTGTTCTGGCTACAAAGTGTGGTTTACTAGTTTTGGCAATTTAGTTGAATGGCAATGAGTAACTACAAAATCACAATCACATCCGATATTCTCAACCTCGTCAGCGAAATCGATGAGTTTAAAGGCAGATGGCAAGCAATTAATACTCTTTCAACAGATCGCTTGGGGTCTCTTAAGAAAATCGCAACAATTGAATCGATTGCATCAAGCACAAGAATTGAAGGGGTTAAATTAACTGATGAACAAGTTGAAACGCTGCTTTCCAAGGTACGAAAAAAATCATTTAAAAGTCGCGATGAAGAAGAGGTTGTCGGCTATTCCGATGCGATGGATTTGATTTTGGAAAATTTTGAAGACTTAAAAATTAATGAAAATCACATCAAACAACTTCACGCAATTCTTCTTAAACACAGTTCAAAAGACATTCGCCACAGAGGAGAGTACAAAAAATTGAACAATCATGTGGTAGCAATTGACGCAAATGGTAAAGAAATCGGCATAGTTTTCAAAACTACCACACCCTTTGAAACACCAATGAAAATGGCTGATTTACTTGAATGGATGAACAAGGCTTTAGAGCTAAGAACAAGCCATCCACTAATCATCACCGGAATTTTCATCGTAATCTTTTTGGCAATTCACCCGTTTCAAGATGGCAATGGAAGGCTTTCACGAATTTTAACCAATCTGCTTCTTCTAAAACTTGGCTACAGCTACATCCAATACAGCTCACTAGAAAGCGTCATTGAGCACAATAAAGACCTTTATTACAAAAATCTAAGAGACTGCCAAATCACCTTGGATTCCAAAAAACCAAAATTTGAAAACTGGATTTTGTTCTTCCTAAAATCTCTCAAAAAACAAAAAGATAATTTAGAGAAAAAAGTTAAGACTGAAAAAATCCTGCAAGAAAATTTCGATACTTTGCATTTAGAAGTTTTAAAGATTCTCAAAAGCCATAAAGGGCTTGCGGTATCTGATATTCAAAGACTTACAGGAGCAAATCGTAATACTTTAAAAGTTAAATTGCGTAATTTGGTTGAGATGAAAAAGGTTAAAAGCTTTGGAAAAGGAAGGGGTGTGGTTTATGAGATTTTCTAAAAATTAATTTAACTTTTTGTCTAAAATTTATCATTTCTGGGAATTGGCTTGGGAGCCGTAAAGGGAATCCGGAAACAGTTTACTAATTAATTTTGGGTGCGGATTAGTACCGCATACAGCAGAGATACCCTCTGCTTCTGGAGTGGTACTCGGAGGAATGGAGTCTCAGTTAATAGGAAATGATGATGGAAAAACTAAATCAATATATGCGAAAGAGTTCAGACAAAAGATTGAAGACGCAAGACCAACTCATAAAGACAAGCTCAGACAAAAGATTGCCGATGCCACTCCGGATTTCTCTAAAACCACACCATATGATTTCCGTACGGATCATGAAATTCTGACTAGAGGATCAGTAGTATATAACACTCCAACCAAGGGTGATCTACGCCCATCAAAGATTCAGCATGGAGATGCGGTTGGACAGGATAAGAAAACAAAATCAGCAAGACTCAAACCAATTGGGAAAGATGTAGAAAATACGAGGTAGGAAGCAATACTTAACAGCTTTTGAATTCAGCTTGTTACATATTCCTCAAGCCAACGCGGAAATAGGCGTAGCCAGTAATCACCGTGAGCACCGCCGCTAACACAAAAAGAATTTTCGCTGCCGTCACGATTGCGCTCACCAACAAAAATTTTATGTCCATCTCAATGAAGCCACCGAGCCAATAGTAGAACATGTAGGTCGAGCCTTTTTCACCTAAGATCAATCCACCAATCGCAAACATCTGCACTGCGGTTTTATATTTCGCGAGCTTGCTCACTGGCACGCTGACATGCAACTCGGCCAAGAATTCGCGCAGTCCTGACACCAAAACTTCTCGGCAAATAATCACTAAACCAGGAAATAGGACCCAACGATTTTCGGGGTTGAAGCGGATTAACATCACAATAGCCACAATCACCAATAGCTTGTCAGCGATTGGATCCAAGCACTTACCAAAATTCGACTGAACCTTCATCGAACGCGCAAAATATCCGTCAAAATAATCGGTGATCGCGGCGACACCAAACAGGGCGGCAGCGACTATATTCGCAACCATTCCCGGGATATAGAAAGAGGCTATGAGGACAGGGATGACAAATAAACGGAAGGATGTGAGGAGATTAGGAAGATGCTTCATTTGGTAAGGATTTTTTGAGAGAAATCACTTCGATCTTCATCTTTGCTTCCGCAAGTTTTTCCTCACAAAACTCTTTGAGAAGCGAGCCTTCCTCATGTAGCGCGATCATTGAATTGAGATTTACTTTTTGTGACGACAAGGTTTCAACAATATGCTCGAGCCTTTCCATCGCTGCCTCGAAGCTCATTTTAGCAATTTGTTTTTTCAGCTTCTCAGACATTAGTTCATGAACATGCCGCCATTGATATGCAGCGTCTGACCATTGATGTAGCCCGCATCTTCACTCGCTAAAAACGCTACGCCCTTAGCAATATCTAGAGACTCACCCATCTGCCCAGTTGGAATTTTTGCTAGAATCGCCGCGCGTTGTTGTTGCGTTAAAACATCGGTCATTGGGCTTTTAATAAAACCAGGAGCCACGCAGTTGATGGTGATGCCACGTGAGGCTACTTCTTGCGCAAGAGATTTGCTCATCCCGATCATTCCCGCTTTTGAAGCACAGTAATTCGCTTGGCCAGGATTTCCTGTCACACCGACGATCGAAGTAATGTTGATGATGCGGCCATATTTGCGGCGCATCATTTTTTTGATGGCGTTGCGGTTGAGGATGAAGGTCGACTTTAAGTTCACATCAACCACCTGCTCAAAATCATCATTCTTCATACGTAGCACAAGATTGTCGCGGGTGATGCCGGCATTGCAGATTAAAATGTCGATTTGCCCGACCAACTCTTCCGCCTTGTCAAACAGCGCGTCCACGGCCGCCATATCCGCCAAGTTACAGGCAGAATATTTCACATCGCCGCCAATCTCGCTGGCAAGTTCCTGCAGTTTTTCCTCTTTCGTTGAAGACAATACCAGCTTCGCTCCTTGCTTAGCTAATGTTTTGGCAATTGCCGATCCAATGCCGCCAGTCGCGCCGGTAACCAGCGCATTTTTTCCAGTTAGTCGAAACATGATTATTTCCCGATTATGTCCATTAGACGATTGAGTTTCTCGATTTCCTTCTTGCTGTAACCCTCTTCGAAGTCACCGCTTAAAGGATCTTTTACAACATCTTGTTGCTCATCTTTTTTACCATCGATCATATCGTTAATCTTGCCATCTAGAGTCTCTTCCGACTTTGGTAACATTGGTTCAAAGTTCTGCGTCGCTGAATCAAAAAATGCCTTAATCATCGGATCCAAAAACTCACTGGAAGCTTTGATCAAGCTGCGACACTTCGCTTGCTCAAACCATTCCGGCTCTTTCTGCGTCGTTTCATTTAGCTTGTTGCCAAGCAATAATCCGTAGGTGTTGAGATATAGTGAGTAGATCGCACCAAAAATAATTAACGTCTTGGCAAAGCCGTAGAGTAGACCGAGCGAGCGGTCAAAAGATGAGGGAATTTTTTTCTTAAGAGAGTCACAAAAATTCGCGGTCGAGAAAGCGGTAATCAAAAAAACCACAATAAACAAACCACTGCGCGACACTAAATCGATGGCCATCTTACTCTTAAAATATGCCGCAAGAAAGTCAGTAACGTAAGGTGCAAGAAGGTAAGAAACAGCAAGCGCCAACACCCAGTTAAGCAATGCAAAAATCTCCTTCACAAAACCGCGCAAAGTAGCGGTCAAAACAAAGATAGCGGTGAAGGCAAAGAAGATTATGTCGAGGATGTTGAAGGTTGTGGACACAAGAAAGTTGGTAGTCGGTAGTCAGTAGTTGGTAGTCAACTAACCCACTACATTAAACGGAAGAAAGGAAAATTTTTAATGATCTGTTTTGGAGATTTGAGCTCACCATTTTCATCCCAAAAAAATTCGCAAAAAGTTTTTTTAACACCTGATTTGAGCTTCTCAAAGCGCATTACTTTTTCGATCTCGGTATCGATGAAATTTTCTACTCTTATCTCATCTTTTAGGAAAATTGGCACGGCGCGAAAAATGATTTTGCCTAAGGTAATTCTTTTGGTGTAATAATTGAAGTCGGTTGATTGGTCATTGATGTTTTTCCAGATAAAGTCAGCGATTTTGTAACAAGCGCTAAGGCCGTGAATTGCTGGCCGCACACCAGTTTCAAAAGAGGTAAAATTTTTGGGATCTAGGTAAAAATTAATCAGCCTTTGGATAGCGATTTTGTTTTGTTGCTCAACCTTAAAGCGAGCATAAAGTGAGAGACGAATCTTGTCGCGAATCTTCCTTCCCTCAATACTCTCTGAGATCGCGGCTGATTTTTCATTTTGTGATTCAAGATAAAATTCCGCCAAATCAAGTAAGCCATTTTCAAAAATCAGCGGCAAAAAATTTTCCCCAATACCACATTTCTCAGCAGCCTTCACGAGTGCTTCCTTACTCCACCCATCAAAAGCACAAAGCGGCAGAAATTCATCAAGGATTTTTTGTTTAGTTTCAGGAGAGTCTAGGAGCATGAATTTAGGATTTAGGAATTAGGATTTAGGAATTAGTTTTGACTAAATCCTAAATCCTAATTCCTAATTCCTAAATGCTTACTTCCCCCAAACTCCTCCCCGTCCACAAGCGCTTCGATATTGCTTTCGCGCGCGGTGAAGGGGTTTATCTCTTTGATAATAACGGCAAAAAATATCTCGATTTTGGTGCAGGAATTGCGGTGAACGCACTGGGTCACTGCCATCCAAAATTAGTTGAGGCAATCACTAATCAGGCCAAAAAACTTTGGCACGTCTCTAACATCTACAATGGCAACGAGCTCAATAATTACGCAAACAAACTCGTCACCAACACCTTCGCTGATTACGTATTTTTCTGTAACTCCGGCGCCGAAAGTGTGGAGTGTGTGATCAAGATGATCCGCCGCCATTTCTACGTAAAAGATCAGGCGCACAAAAACCGCATCATCACCTTTACCGGCGCCTTCCACGGCCGCACGATTGCCACCATCTCCGCTGCCGCTAAATCAAAATATCTCGAAGGATTTGAGCCGGCGCTACAAGGCTTCGACAATGTCGAGTTTGGTGACATTGAAGCGGTAAAGAATGCAATTTCGGAAAATACTGCGGGAATACTAATTGAGCCGATCCAAGGTGAAGAGGGAATTCGCGTTGCTGACAAAAATTTCCTGCAACAACTGCGCAAAATCTGTAACGAAAAGAATCTACTACTGGCTTTTGATGAGGTGCAGTGCGGCATGGGACGTATCGGCCACCTTTTTGCTTACGAATTTTATGGCGTTACGCCGGATCTAATCGCCACCGCCAAAGCCATCGCAGGCGGCTTCCCGCTTGGCGCCTGCCTGGCAACGAAAAATGCAGCAAGCGGAATGACGCTTGGCGTTCACGGCACAACTTACGGCGGCAACCCTCTAGCCATGGCCACTGCCAATGCTGTGTTAGATATTTTATTGTCAGGAAATTTCTTATCTGATGTCAGAAAGCTGGGTGGTAAGCTAAAACAAGAGTTAGAAAAAATTCAGAAACTATTTCCTGATATA